>JAEENL010000049.1 GCA_016283775.1 Lachnospiraceae bacterium
AAGATATGCCCAGCAGTTCGGAGCATATTTGGGAAGATACTCGGCAAAATCCAGGATAACGCCCTGCTGTCCATATTCGATCAGCGAGCTCTGGGCGATCTTTCCTTTAAGGATCAGATCGAAATCCTCTTCTCCCATAAGAGCCTGCTGAACTCTGGCCTTACGGTCCGAACCCATGTCGGTCCAGTTGACGTGTATTCCCGTCATTTTCTCATATTCCTGCCATACCTTGATCTTTGAAGGATCGTCAAATCCGGTAAGCGTGCAGCGGATAAGAACGTTCATTTCCTTACCGTCGGCTATGGGCATCTTGCAGGGAATATTACCGACAATACAATCATCGTTCGTTTTTACGACATCACCCGAATTAACGGTGTTCTGGATGTCTATCTTGTTGTCCTGTGTTGTGTCCTGCTGTGCAGCCGGATCCGGCTTTTGCGTACTCTCTGTACTGCTCTGCTTCGGTGTCTGATCCTGCGTCTCAGCTGTGTCTGCTTTCTTGCCGCAGGCTGCAAGCGACAATGCCATTGCCGCCACCAGAATGATGCTTAGTAACCTTTTTTTCATTTTGTGTACCCCCTTGATTATCATTATATCAGAAAACATCTCGGATTTCTTCCGGATGTATTTCCTTTTTTTTCAGCCCTTTACCGCTCCTATCATCACACCCTTGACGAAATATTTCTGCATCAGGGGGTAGAGGAGCATTACAGGGATCGATGACACCACTATGGTGGCATACTGTATTCCGACTTCCTTGAGCGCCGCATCCACAACGCTGAAGCCCTGACCCAGACCTTCCTCGGTATATGACGAGGCTTGTATCAGTATCTCTCTTAATACCAGCTGGAGCGGATACTTGTCCTTGTCCGTGATATACATCATCGCACTGAAGTACGCATTCCAGTGGCCGGCCACATAAAAGATCAGCATTACCGCCATAATGGCCTTTGACAGCGGAAGCACGATCACAAAGAGAGTCTTTAAGTTCCCGCAGCCGTCCATTCTCGCCGCCTCGAGCAGTTCTCCCGGTATCGACGACTGGAAATAATTTCTCATTACCAGCATGTTGTATACGGAGATAGAACCCGGGAGCATAAGGACCATATACGAATTAAGCAGGTTCAGGTCCTTCATCAGCAGATAGTTCGGGATCATGCCCGCATTAAAGAACATCGTAAATGTGATGAATATCGTCAGGAAGTTTCTTCCGGCGAGTTTTTTGTTCGAAAGCGGATATGCACACATCGTGGTCATGACAATGTTTATCGCGGTTCCGACCACAGCGATGAATACCGTATTCCCATAGCCCTTAAGTATCCTGGAATTTGAGATTATGGCCTTGTAGGATTCCAGGTTGAACCCCTTCGGCCACATGATCACATGCCCCCTGATGATCTCCGAAGGGCTGGAAAACGACGCACTCAGCACAAAGATCAGCGGATAAACGACGACCAGGATTATCAGTACGGCAAAGACATATATAAATATGTCGAATGCCCGGTTCACCCCTCTCTCCTTTATCTTCGAGGGTATTGCGGCCTTCTTCTCTTTCTTTTCTTTATCTTTCATATTCCCCCCTCGTTTACCACAGGCTCGTGTCCGAAACTGTCTTCGCTATCTTGTTCACCACCAGCAGGAGGACTATGTTGATCAAGGCGTTAAACAGTCCGACCGCAGTCGAATAACTGTACTGGAGCTGCTCCATGCCCTGTTTGTATATGTAGGTCGAAATAACCTCGCTGGTCTGGGCATTCATCGAATTGTGCATTAGATATGCCTTTTCAAAGCCGATGTTCATGATCTTTCCGAAATCCATGATCAGGAGCGTTATCGCCGTCGGAAGGATACCGGGTACCATGATATGTCCGATGATCTTGATCCTGTTCGCTCCGTCTATCTTTGCGGCCTCGATCAGCTGCGGGTCGATATTTGTGAGCGTTGCCAGATAAATGATCGAACTGTATCCTGCGTTCTGCCAGATTCCCGAGATAATGTACATGGGCTTGAACCATTCGGGCTTGCTCGCAAAATAGATCGACTTTCCGCCCATTCCCATTATTATCTGATTGATGATGCCGGTCTGTGGAGCTACCAGCGAATCTACGATGGCAACGAGAACAACCGTTGAAATGAAGTGCGGAACATAAGTTACCATCTGCAGCGTCTTTTTGAACCTGGTCTTTCTTATCTCGTTCATGACCAGTGCAAGTATGATCGGCACCGGGAACGAGAAGATCAGCTGCAGGACCGAAAGGCTTATCGTATTCTTCAGTATCTGAAGGAAATACGCATTCTTGAAAAATCTGATAAAATGCTGAAAACCGTAGTCTGCCGCCCAGGGGCTTCCGAAATACCCCTGTTTGATCCTGAAGTTCTTAAACGCGATTATCAGCGCGCCCATCGGTCTATACTTGAATATGCAGAAATAAATAATGGGAAGAATGAGCAGCAGATACATATCCCAGTATCGCCTTAACGACTTGCCGATCGTCCCTTTTTTCCGCGTTCGTTTATCGGACCCTTTCAATTTCATTTCACAACCTCCTCCGCTTTTTCCCGACAGGATGTCCCTGCCTCGGCTAAAAATTTAATGCCTTTCCTGCAGCATTTCAATAGTCACAACCTGCTCTTTGGGCTCCTGTAGATTTTTCGACAATCCGATATGCAAAGGCTGAACAACAGGGATAACCGAATGTCAAATCCTGCATATTGAAAAGAGCACCGCCTGAAGGCAGTGCTCTCTGAATGGTCATTTATTATGTTGTCTTTCTGTAGCTCATGGGTGTCACACCCTCTCGTTTTCTGAACTTTCTGATAAAATTGCTCTTGTCTATGTATCCGGTACGCTCCAGTATCTCGTCAAGTGAAAGATTGGTGTTCTTTAGCAGATCCTTCGCGATCTCCATCCTTGCATTCTCAACATAGGCCATCGGCGTGCATTCCATTCTCTGCTTAAAGTATCTGCTGAGATACGAAGAAGATACTCCGCACTCGTCTGCCAAAACATCAAGAGAGAGCATGCTGTCGCAGAGTTTTTCCGCGATCACGGCCCTGATCCTGTTCAGCAGTTCGTGCTTGGGTTCGGAATCCTTTTTGCCACGGTCACTCTTTTCTATCCGCGCTTCCGTGATCTTTACGGCAATATCGCGCAGCCTGCCGAATATATCGTCAATATCCTCATGTCCGGAGGAAAGCTCGGAAAAGACTTTGTCGAGCATCTCTTCCTCTCCGCTTTCACTCGCATATTCAAGCAGCATGAGCGCCGAACTGTATGCCATGTAATTCCTGAGCATGGGGCGGGCAATAAAAGCGGCCTTTCTGTCTTCAAGAGAGTCGAAGTATTTCTCCACTTCCTCAAGATTATTCTGTTTTACGGAGCCTCCGAGCCTTGAAACGAATCTTGCAGCAGCTTCGGGTATCTCCGCCGTCTCCTCAAGATCATATTCCGCGAAGAATATATCCGGATTGCCTATGCATGCCAGCGCCGCACCGATCGCCTGTTCCGCGCATTTGGGAAAATCAAGCAGTCTTTCCGTCAGACTGCCTATCCCGACATTCAGATAGACCCCTCTCTCCTTAAGGACCTGCTCGTGCAGGCTGCAGATCAGTCCCGCAAGCGCATTATACGAAAACGCCTCCGAATGGCCGTTCATGCATACCACAATACTGTGGGGCGAATTGTTAAGATATATATAACTGGTAATGCTCTCCGTATTGAGGCATTCCCAGACCGTCTCCGTCAGCTTATCCGAGAATCTGCGCTTTTCCGTGCCCGATTCACCCATGATCACCAGCGGACAGAAAGTATCGCCGGGAAATTCTATCTTATACTCCTCTATCGCGTCTTCAAGAAGGCCGCTGTCGTACTGATTGCCCAAAAGGTTGGAGAAAAAAATGGTCGAATACATTTTTCTCTGTTCTTCATAAAGCTTTCTGAATCTGGAACTGAGCAGACCATGCTCGTCAATGATCGTCCCCGCTTCCTGCGGATCGTCGACGACCGAAAGAGCCAACTGGTTGATCGGCCTGAATTTTGACACGATCAGGCCAAAACAGAGGCCTGCGGCCGCAAGCATGATCAGGACCACGATCACTACCATCACCGCCTCCATCGCATGGAGTTCGCTGTAAAGCGTGTGCCTGTCATACACGGCAATAAATTGCCATTTATCATAGGGTGATTTGATCTTCTGCACAAGAAATCTGCCTTCATCGCAGCCAATGACGGCAGTTTCAGAAATGTCGCGGTTCCCGATGATCCCGGAGATCGATCCCTCGCTCATACTTACC
>JAEENL010000050.1 GCA_016283775.1 Lachnospiraceae bacterium
CTTCCTTCAGATTCCACCTCGCAGTGGACACCCTTGCTTTCGACTATATCCTTCCCACTACCGGGCGGATTCGGGACTTTAACCCTTTAGAAACGTGCGTCGCTAGGCGCACCATAAAAAAACTCGGTTAAGGATGATTTCCCTAACCGAGTTGAAATGCACTAAATCAGTGGCAGATGATAGCCTCTGTCTCCTTGTCGAAGAGATGGATCTTGGAAAGATCGAATGCGATGTCGATCTTGCTGCCTACACGTGCGGTAGTACGAGGATTTACACGAGCGGTGATATCAACGGAATTGTTGAGATCCTTCTTGTTGTTCTCATCGGTAAGTGTGAAGTACAGGAATACTTCGGCACCGAGAAGCTCGTATACTCTTACTTCTGCGTTGAAGGTGCTGTCAGGAAGAGCCTTGATGACAACTTCCTCATCCTTGATATCCTCAGGACGGATACCGAGAACGATCTTCTTTCCTACATAGCCGCCGTCGATGAGCTTCTTTGAACGCTCCTTCTGAAGTGTTACCTGACGTCCTACGAAGTGAAGTACGCACTGGTCACCCTTCTGCTCAACGTCACAATCGATGAAGTTCATCTGAGGTGATCCCATGAATCCTGCAACGAAGAGGTTGCAAGGCTTGTCATAGAGGTTCTGAGGTGTATCTACCTGCTGGATGACACCGTCCTTCATAACGATGATCCTGGTACCGAGTGTCATAGCCTCGGTCTGGTCATGTGTAACGTAGATGATGGTAGCCTGGAGCTTCTGATGAAGCTTCGAGATCTCGATTCTCATCTGTACACGGAGCTTTGCGTCAAGGTTTGAAAGAGGCTCGTCCATAAGGAATACCTTAGGATTACGAACGATAGCACGTCCCATGGCAACACGCTGTCTCTGACCACCGGAGAGAGCCTTCGGCTTACGGTCAAGGAGATGCTCGATGTCGAGAATCTTTGCAGCCTCATGTACGAGTCTGTCGATCTCATCCTTGGGAGTCTTGCGGAGCTTAAGTCCGAATGCCATATTGTCATAAACTGACATATGAGGATACAGAGCGTAGTTCTGGAATACCATCGCGATATCTCTGTCCTTGGGCTCAACGTCGTTCATGAGCTTGTTGTCGATCCAGAGCTCACCCTCGGTGATCTCTTCAAGACCTGCGATCATACGGAGAGTGGTTGACTTTCCGCATCCCGAAGGACCTACGAAGATGATGAATTCCTTGTCGGCGATGTCAAGATTGAAATTCTTAACAGCCACGAATCCGTTGGGATATGTCTTGTTGATGTTCTTAAGTGATAAACTTGCCATTTGATCTCCTCCTGATGTAATAGCGATTTGGAAATAATCACACTGACGGTAGTTTACACTATTTTTATAATTTAATCCATTGCCTTTTTTAACAAAATATGGTGCAAGCTTTTGTATACTTTGCTGAAAGGCCCGGGCAGACCTTGTGAATGTTCACCAAAACAGCCTGCGTGTTTTTATGCACTTTTACCAAATCGCCTGTTATTCCGAACAGAAGACAAGTCCCGCAGAAGTCATGGAAATGCCGTTTTCATCGCTTGTAACGAGATATTCGTGAAACTTTGCGATGTCTCCTCCGCTCTTTAACATGGTCCCCTTGGTAAGGTCGATGAGGCTCCCCTTTGCCACTGCGCTTCCCGAATAGAGAACAAATCTGTCTCCCGATGAAAGGAGCACATTCTTTCCTTTTTCGGCGCTCACCGTGGAAAATGCGGAAGTGCTCTCGAGATTGCTAAGACAGAGTTCAAGGTAGCTCTGGGTGATCAGTGGATCGGTGACGGAGCCCGCCTCTCCGGATGATGCCGCAAACACGCGTCCGGCCCCGAAGCTCAGCGCGCACAGTATGAGGACCAGCGCCACACATGCAGTGATCTTTATCTTTATATCAGCATTTCTAAGCATCAGACAAACCCTCCGTCTATCCTGATGATCTGACCGGTGAGATAACCGTTCCCGGAAGCAAGCTTAAGCACAAGGTCCGCAACCTCAGACGGCTTTCCGAACCTTCCCGCGGGTATCTCTTCGGCAAGCGCATTCCTGTCTTCTTCGGAAAGAAAGCTGTTCATCTCGGTGTCTATCACACCCGGAGAAACCGCATTCACCTGAATGTTTGACGGAGCAAGTTCCTTTGCGAGCGCCTTTGTTAGCGCATCGACACCGCCCTTTGTTGCGGAATATGCCACTTCGCACGATGCCCCGCACTGCCCCCACATGGAGGATATGTTTATGATGCAGCCTTCTTTCTGTCTCACCATGATGCGTGCCGCCTCGCGTGAGCACCAGAGGACTCCGTCAAGGTTAACGCCGCAGATGCGCTTCCAGTCTTCGTCCGAAAGATCCGTAAGGAGCCCGGTCACGGAAATCCCTGCATTGTTCACGAGTACGTCAAGCCTCCCGAAGTTTTTTTCCACTTCGGAAAACACCCGCCGAACCTCGTCAGGGTCGGATACATCCGCGCGGATCTTTAAAAACCTGTCGTCCAGCAGGTCGATATTGTTTTTGCAGACAGCAGCCACTTTACAGCCTGCGCCGTAAAAGGCTTCCGCCACGGCGCGTCCAATCCCTCTTGAGGCTCCCGTTACCAGTACAGTTTTCAATATCTTGCTCCTTCCAGTGTTTCCCTTGCGGAAAGCGTTGTGATCGTATAATCCGTCTTGTCCCATGTGCCGGGGATCACCCCGTCGTTTGAGAACAGGCAGTCGGCATATGCCTCATAATACACTTGGGCGGTCTTCTGGTCAACATTGCTCTTTGAATTGACGGTTACACTGTTGAAAATGTTAAAGAAATCCGATGATAGATTTGTTTCATCATTGGCATATCCTTTATTAAGCCACATGGATGCAAGTGTTTCATCAACCGTCATCCATGAGGTTATCTTTTCGTCGGTCGCTTCGGACAGTATGCGTGTCAATGCTTCAAACCTGTAATTTTTTGAAAAATGGTTTTCCACCTTTGACAGCTTGACATACTGGGGAAGCGTAGGCGCATAAGTCAGCAGTTCCTTGTACAGCTCATTTGAAAGCTCGACTCTCGTGCTCCTCGGCACCTCAAAAAAATGTACCTCTTTTCCGGGGTAGTTGAGCGCCTCGAGCCAGATTCCGGATATCTCGTCATTCTGCATGACATAGATGAGTCTCAGCCGATGCTGATCGATCACAGGGATGTCTGCCGCCGGTGTTACATCTGTCTCTTCCCATCCCACAGGCGCTGTGTTGTTTTTCAGAAGAACGCTTACCCTTTCGCTTCCGAGAGGAATGCCAAAATGACGCGCTATCCCGAGTACACTCACCGGAAATGTTATAAGTCCCAGCACAACGGCCGTACAGATCAATATCGTTTTTTTTATGCTGCCGTTACTTGCCATGTTTTCTCCGTTTTATGTAAATGAGGAGCCCTTTCGGACTCCTCATCATTATACAGTATTCAGTCGGTTTTGAAAAGATATCATCAAGTCTCGATCG
>JAEENL010000051.1 GCA_016283775.1 Lachnospiraceae bacterium
CCGTGACGACGCTGCTCGACGGCAAGGGAAAGTTAAAGGACATATTCCTCGTTACGACATATTCGCTTTTCCCGGTGATCATCTGCAAGCTCATCGTGATCTTTTGCAGCAACTATGTGATCAGGGAAGAGGCCGCGATCCTAAACACGATCCAGATATTCGGCTGGGTATGGTTCTGCTTTATGATGGTATCGGGGCTCTGCACGATCCACGAGTACGGACTTGCAAAAAACCTCCTTACGATACTTGTGACCGCTGTTGCGGCCGCGATAATACTGTTCCTCATGGTACTCCTCATCTCGCTTGTGGAGCAGATGGTAACATTTTTCAGTACATTTTTCGGTGAGCTTTCACGAAGGGTATAGCAGCAGGTGCATAAATGAGAAAAAAGATAATCACAATCGCATTGATCGCGCTGGGAGCGGTCTGTCTCGCCGCACTTTCGGTAAGGCTCTTTAAGATGGCGCGGATAAACAGCGTATCCCTTGAAGCCGACAATACGTACACGGTGAACGAAGGCGAAGAGATCGAGCTCGGAAACAACGATGTGAAGGTCTCGGAAAGCGAGAACAGGATACTCTATGTCAACCCGGCAAGCCTCAACATCATTGTCGAGGACAAGGCGACAAACGAGAGATTTCCTGCGGTCCTGACAGGAGACACCGCGACCGACCTTGAGAAGTCGCTTGTCATAGTGAACTTTGTGGGAAAAGACAATGCTTTTGACGAATGGGATTCCTACACCAAAACGGTGGCAAACGAATCCTTCACACTGAAAAAGATCGACAACGGCGTCAGGGTCTCGATGTCCATGAATGAAGGCGCAAGCGAGCGCTTTTACGAATATCTCCCGCAGAAGATGTCCGTTGAGCATTTTCAGATGTTCAAGGACGGACTGGAAAAAGCGGTCGAGGACGGCGTCCTTGAGGCTTCGCTCAAGAAAAAATACAACAGCACGCTTACACTGGTCTACAAAAAGAGCAAGCAGGACGAGTGCTACAACTGCACCTATGTCGGAAATCCTCCGATGTCCGCCTGCAGACAGCTTATCGCAATGGCCGAGATGGTGGGATATACGAGAGATATGCTTCTCGAGGATGCCAAGAAATACGGGTTTACCGTGGAATTCAAGGAACCTGCGGTGTTCGATCTTGTGCTGGATTTCACGCTTGACGGCGACGATCTCGTGGTAAACATGCCGGCTGACAAGATAGTGAGCCGCAATGAATTTTTCACCATCACAAACATCGAAGTGCTTCCCAACTTCGGTATGGTGCAGCGCGCGGATGTTACCGAGGGGTATCTCATGGTGCCCGACGGATGCGGAGCGCTCATGCGGATGAACACATACAATCCCAAAGTGCCCGATTATCAGCGCCCTGTGTATGACAATGATTTTTACAAGGATTACCTGTACACACCGGAATTTTCCACAGAGCTCATGATGCCTGTGTTCGGAGTGATCTACAAAGCAGGAACGAAGGAACCCTTCGGAACGATGGGCATCATCGAGAGCGGAAGCGACTATTCGTACATTGAAGCGATGCTCGCGTCTTCCGACGAGATGGCGGCGGGAAGGCTTTTCAACAAAGTCTATGCTTCCTATGACGTTTCGCAGTATGAATGGGTGCCCGTATTCGGAGAATTTGCGACGAATACGACGACATTCCTTTCGATCATGCCGAAGACTTCCGAAAATCTCAGGATACGCTACAAACTCTATCCTCATGCCACGGATTACTATGAAATGGCAAGGGATTACGGACAGCTTGTTTTTGAAAGCGCCGACAATGGCATATACCATGACAACGCAAAGCTGTTCCTTGAGGTGTACGGCACTCTTTCCACCACGGAGAGGATTGTGGGCGTGCCTTACAACAGCCTCTATCCCATGACGACCTACAAGGAACTTTCAGACATCCTTAACGACCTGAACGCCGGAAACATCAACATTTCCTATCTTGGCGCTTTTGACGGCGGCAAGAACAACATGCTGATGAACAAAGGAAAGCTTGTTAAGAAAAACGGGTCAAAAAAGGAATATGAAGACTTAAAGGCCCTTGTTTCCTCACTTGGCTCAAAGCTCTACCTCGGCACCGATTTCATGAGGATATGGGACCGTTCCAGAAACGGCTATACGGCTGCGATCCACGGGGATGAGGATTATACAAAACATCCCATGATGATATACGGGACAGACCCCGCGCTCGGCACGGCATCGGATTCGAAGCTGGTCAACATGATGCTTAAACCGGTCTATCTTCCCGATGTGGTAAGCGATTTCCTTAATGGTACCGATGACAAGAACGCAGACTACTATGTGGCAGGGCTTACCCATCAATATTACGCTGATTACGGCAACAAAGCCGTTACGCCTCAGCAGGCTCAGACAGCTGTGAACATGGCACTCGATTCACTGCAGGGCGTAGGCTCTCTTGCGCTTGACTGCCCCAGAGCCGACAAATGGAGATACGGCACGGTGGCTGTGGACATCCCGAGAGATTCGTCCGAATATGCGGTATTTTACTGCACGATCCCGTTCATGCAGCTCGCTATGAACGGCATGTGCGAGTATACAACGGTGACCGCGAACAACAACTCAATGGATTATGACTATTTCCTCATGCAGGCCCTTGAGACCGGCGCGGAGCTTAAATTCACCGTCTCTTCAAAGAGCGTGGACATACTCCGCGACACCGAATACGCTTTCCTTTATTCCATTCAGTACGATCTCATAAAGGACGAGATCAAGGAAACTTACGGAAAATATGCCGAAGCCATGAAACAGATCGGAACGAGCCGCATCACAGGCCACAGGACGCTTTCGGAAAATGTGTTCGTGACAGAATACGAGAGCGGAGCAAAGGTCTATACAAACTATAACGGCATCGATCAGGAGGCGGACGGAGTTTCGATCCCCGCCAACGGGTATGTGATATGCAGATGAAAAAGATGAAATTCAAAAACAAAAGAAAATTGAGCGGATTCCTGTATACCACGCCCTGGCTCATCGGTTTTGTGATGTTTTTCGCGGTGCCTATCGTAAAGACGATCTGGTGGTCGTTCAATGAAGTGGGCGTAAGCGAGAACGGCGGCATGGAACTCACCTGGAACGGTGTAAAAAACTATGTGTCCCTTTTTACGGAGCAGGTGGCTTCGGGATCGCAGACGTTTTTGCAGGTATTTACGAATGAAAACACAAATCTTCTCGTAAACGCGCCGATCATCGTCATTTTCAGCCTTTTCCTCGCAATACTCGCAAATGTGAAATTTAAAGGGCAGGGCATCATAAGGACAGTGTTTTTCCTCCCCATCGTGCTCGGACTTGACGTTATAACGGATCTCATCACGATCTCCACAGGCGGAGACCTTGTGACGAGAGGCGGAGGTCTTTTCTCTCAGGGAATCGCGGCGACGATGCTGCTCCGCTATACGACGATCAGTTCAGACATTATACTTACGATCACAAGCTATGTTGACAACATCTTTTCGCTCATTTCCCAGGCGGGCGTGCAGACGCTGATATATCTTGCCGGACTTCAGTCCATCAGTCCCAGCCTTTATGAGGTCGCAAAGATCGAGGGCGCTACGAGCTATGAGTCGTTCTGGAAGGTAACGCTTCCGCTCATCGGGAACATCACGATGTTTGTCGTGGTCTACACAATAGTCGACATTTTCCTGGATTCCTCCATTGCTTCGGAGGTATACAGATTTGCTTTCACAAAGAGCCGCATAGGCATAGCTTCGGCGTTGTCCGTGGTCTATATGCTGAATGTGCTGCTGGTGCTCGGTATCGTGCTTGCCATATCGAAAAAGGTGGTGAAGAAGGATGTCTGAAAAGAAAAGAAAACCGAACAGACCGCCAAAGCCGGCAAAGGTCGTTATGAAGCACGCCGTGACCGCCGTTTTCTTTGGCGTTATGATAGCGGGAATGTGCTTTACCATGATATATCCTATCGTGAAGCTTCTTCCGAATGTTTTCAGTTCACTCCTTGATCTCGGAAATCCCGATGTCATATGGATACCGGTGAACCGTTCCACCTTGAGCTTTACGGCAGCATGGCGCCTGACTATGAAAGAGGGCATCATGACCATAGCAAAGTCCGTGGGATATGCCGCCTTTATCACGCTGATACAGATATTCGTTTCTGCGATGGTAGGCTATGCTATCGCAAGAGTGAACTTCCCCGGCGCAAATCTGATCTTCGTGCTCGTGCTGTTTGTATTCCTTGTTCCGCCCCAGGCTCTGCTGCTTTCGCAGTACATCCATTTCCAGAATTTCTGGTTCTTCGGCAAGGTCTATAATCTCATCGGAAGACCCGTGACGCTCTATCTTCTTGCGCTTTTCGGGTTTGGAGTGAACCAGAGCCTTTTCATCTTTGTGTTCAGGCAGTTTTTCAAGAACACACCTAAGGAACTTGAGGAAGCCGCTCTGATAGACGGCTGCGGCTTTAACAAGACATACTTCAAGGTAATGCTTCCAAACGCAAAGCCCGCGATCGCAACAGTTGCGGTACTCGGATTTGTATGGAACTACGGGGATACCTATTACACAGGATATTTCGATCCCGACGGACCGTACCTCGGATATATACTCAACACCACTTTCCAGTCGGCAAACCAGCAGTTTGTCACCAATGCGATCATGACTTGGTATAAACTGCCACTCGCGAACGCGTTTGCGTTTGATGCCGTAAAGCAGGCCGGCGCGCTGATATATATGGTCCCTCTCCTCATTTTCTACTTCATCACACAACACTGGCTCGTGGAAAATGTTGAGAATGCAGGTATTGTTGGCTAGGTCCGTTTCCCGTTCTGCAGGGAAACGGACAAGGTCAGAGTTATGCGGAAAATCCGCAGAACTCTGACCCTATCATGCAAGACTCCGCAGGAGTCGTGCCCATAAGCGAAAGCTTCAGGATCAAGAAAGGCTGTTATGCAAAAAAGAATTCTATGTTTGTCTGCGCTGCTGGTTTTGCTTATTTTACCAGCCTGCGGCACTACCCCAAATACAAACGATAAAAACAATGTGGCTACCCCGACCGCGGCTGCGACACAGCCGGCGCCGGACGCAACGGCTCCTGCGGCGGAAACGCCGACACCCGAGCCGACTAAGGAGGATCGCGTGGAGTATTCTAAAGTCAAAATCGATGAAACAAGATCATATCAGACATGGGAAAGCTTCGGCGCGAGCGGCGCATGGTGGGCTCAGTATGTAGGAGGCTGGGACAAAGAGAACAAATATTCCGAGGTGACTCCGAGAGAAGATATCGCGAGACTTCTTTTTGACAGGGACAACGGGATAGGTCTTTCTTCTTTCAGATACAACCTCGGAGCAGGCTCTGCCGATTCCGGAAAAGGGAACTATTCCGACCCGCACAGACGCGCGCAGTGCTTTGAGACGGCGCCCGGAGAATATGACTGGTCAAAGGATGCCAATGCCGTATGGTTCATAAAAAGAGCCACAGAGATCGCAAACGGTGACATCGATATCATCCTTTTCTGCAACAGCCCGCTCGAACGTCTTACAAAGAGCGGCAAAGCCCAGAGCGTCGCAAAGAGCACGACAAACATCGAACCCTCCAACTATGCTGCATTTGCGGATTACTGCTTCGATGTGGCCGAGCATTTCAAAGAACTCGGCATCCCCGTCACCGAGATCTCGCCGATCAACGAGCCTCAGTGGGACTGGCTTGAAGGCCAGGAGGGAATGCACCTCACGACCGACGGTATAGTGGGCATTCTCGAGGCCTTTGTGAACGGCATACAGGACCGCCCGGCGCTATACGACGTAAAGATATCCGGACCTGAGAGCGGAGAGTGGGGCGGAGCCACCAGAGATTACATCAACGCCATAATGGCAAACGAAACACTGAAAAACTATTTCTCTGTCCTCGACTGCCATTCCTACTGGACAAACAGGAGCACAAAAGAGGCCTTCATCAGATGGCTGAATTCCGTTTACCCCGGTGTTACCGTGCGCACTTCCGAATGGTGTGAGATGGTGAACGGAAGCGATTATACCATGGATTCAGCGTTCAATATGGCAGATGTAATAATGGACGACCTCAAGATATTAAATGTCTCGAGCTGGCAGCTCTGGGTGGCGGTATCACCCGGAGGCTACAGAGACGGTCTGATACATGTGAACGAGAGCAAACAGGCCTACAGAGCCACGAGAAGACTTTGGGCGATGGGCAATTTCTCAAGGTTCATAAGACCCGGATTCGTCCGTACTGAAATCTCCACACCCTACACCGACATCTACAACCTCGGCAGTGTTGCTTTTACAGGCGAGAACGCCCTCGGACAGAAGGAACTCGTGATCGTGCTTACAAACGAGGAAGACGAAAAAACATTCAGACTTGACCTGAACACGATAAATAAGTATGATTACTGCGAAGTTTATACCACCACGGAAGAAAAAGATCTGGAGATGACCTTTTCAGGAGATTATGACAGCGATACCGCTTTCACGATAGAAGGAAAGTCGATCGTGACGATAAGGCTCATCGAAAGATAAACATAAAGAAGGTAACGATATGGCAACGATCAGAGATATTGCTGAACGGGCGGGGGTGTCGGTAACGACGGTGTCGCGCGTGCTGAACATGGATGACACGCTCAACGTGTCTGCGGAGACCAGAGTAAAGGTTTTTGAGATCGCTGAGGAACTTGATTACGTTCCGAGAAAACGCAAGAACCAGACGGAGGAAAGCCCCAGCGTCAAGGGGAT
Source organism: Lachnospiraceae bacterium (assembly GCA_016283775.1). GTDB lineage: Bacteria > Bacillota > Clostridia > Lachnospirales > Lachnospiraceae > RGIG3528. The sequence continues at coordinate 6,737 of JAEENL010000051.1, forward strand.
CTCTATCGTGTACTGGTACAACTATGAACAGGAGATAGAAGACCCTTACTATCTTTCCATAAGGCTCGCGATGGAGGAAAAAGCCAAGGAATACGGCTACAGAGTACACATCGTGAACGCGGGAAACCTGGACGGTCTTGACGGATCCGACATAGGAGTGCTCGTGCTCGGGCGTCTCGGAGACGAAGTGCTTGAGGTGCTGAATGAAAAGTACAACAACAATATCATAGTCGTTGACAATGATTTTACCGCGAGGGACTACGATCACACCGGATGCGATTTCCGCGTTGCCACGCACAATGCGCTGGAATACCTTTATTCCCTCGGGCACAGAAAGATCGCGCATCTCGGAGGCCGGCTCAAAAACGACGACGAAGGCTTCAGGGACGACCGTGACAGAGAATATGAGATCTTCATGAAAGACAAAGGGATCTACGACGAGAGCCTGATCTTTGATGTAGGAGAGTTTTCGCTGAAGAACGCATACAGAAAAGTGGCTGAGGAGCTTGCAAAGGGGAACGTACCCACTGCTATCATGGCAAGTAACGACACCATGGCTATAGGCGCCTACCGCGCGATCTCGGAAGCGGGTTATTCCATCCCCGACGACATAAGTGTTCTGAGCTTTAACGATCTTCCGAACGCGAAATATATGATCCCGCCTCTCACCACCGTGAAGATACCCACAAAATACATCGGCTATGCGGCTGTCGATCTTATCGTTGAGCGCGCCGCTTCGCCCAGGGAATATACCAAGGTGGTGCTCCTCCATTCGGTCCTCAAAAAGAGAGGAAGCTGCGCCGAGGCAAAAGAAAGACGACAGAGGTAAACAGATGGGAAGTTTTGAGATACGCGATGATTTTTATCTTAATGGCGGAAGGTTCAAGATAATATCCGGAGGAATGCACTATTTCCGTGTTGTGCCCGAATATTGGAAGGACAGGCTTGAAAAGATAAAAGCCATGGGTTGCAACTGTGTTGAAACCTATATCGCGTGGAACATGCATGAACCTGAAGAGGGAAAATACTGCTTTTCAGGGATATGTGACATAAAGAGATTCATAGAGCTCGCGGGTTCCCTCGGGCTTTATGTTATTGTACGCCCTTCGCCGTATATATGCGCGGAATGGGAATTCGGAGGCCTTCCCGCATGGCTTCTTTCTTATGACGGGATGAGGCTGAGAAGCTCCTACGGCCCGTTCCTCGAAAAAGTGAGACGCTACTATGCCGAGCTTTTTAAGATCCTTTCACCCTTGCAGATAACAAAGGGCGGCCCGATAATCATGTTCCAGGTGGAAAACGAATACGGAGCATATGGTGAAGACACAGAGTATCTTGAGACACTCCGCGACATGATGATTGAGTACGGCGCGGAGGTCCCCATGATGACGTCCGACGGCCCGTGGGGCGACTATCTTTCCTGCGGGAGCATTCCGGGAATACTTTGCACCGCGAATTTCGGATCCAAGGGACATGAGCAGTTCAAGGTCCTCCGCCGCATGGTGGGACCGGATAAGCCCCTCATGTGCACAGAGTTCTGGGTGGGCTGGTTTGATGCCTGGGGCGACAAAGAGCACAACACAGGTGACACCGCCCAGCACGCCAAGGACCTTGACGAGATACTTTCCGAAGGCAGCATAAGCATCTACCTTGCTCACGGCGGCACGAACTTCGGCTTTATGAACGGTGCAAACTACTATGACGAACTTAAGCCCGATGTGACGTCGTATGATTATGACGCGCTGATCTCGGAGGACGGAAGGCTCACCGAAAAATACGAGGCGTTCAAGAAGGTCATCTCGAAATATAACGATATCCCGGAAGTCAATTTTACAACGCAGCTTAAGAGAAAAGCATACGGAAAGGCCGGACTTAAGGCTTCGGCATGCCTTTTTGACGTGCTGACGGATGTTTCTTCGCCGGTCAGGACAAACAGCCCGGAATGCATGGAGAAGCTCGGGCAGTCATACGGATACATGCTCTATGTGTCGGAACTCACGCGGGACCGCATGATCAGAAAGATACGCCTTATGGGAGCAAATGACCGCGCCAAGGTATATCTTGACAAAAAAGAGCTTGTGACGCTTTACGACACTGAGCTTCTTACCGATCATGAGTTTGACGGCCCCGTTACGGGAAATGAGATAGCGATCCTCATGGAAAACATGGGACGAGTGAATTACGGCTTTTTTATGGAACGCCAGCACAAAGGCATAAAGGACGCCGTCCTCGTAAACTCGCATCAGCATTACAAGTGGACGGAATATCCTCTGCCGCTTGACAATACGGACAAGATACCGTTCGGCCCTGACAAATCTCTGCACACGCTTCCCGCTTTTTACAGATTTGTTTTTGACGCGGATACGCAGGCGGATACCTACGCCGATATGACAGGCTTCGGCAAGGGCTGTGTCATTGTGAACGGTCACAACATAGGAAGATTCTGGGAGGCAGGCCCCCAGAAGAGGCTGTATATCCCGGCTCCTTTCATAAAGCAGGGAGAGAACGAGATCATCGTGTTTGAAACGGAAGGAAAAGCCGCTGAAACCATCGAGCTTACCGATGAACCGCTTCTCGGCTGAGTTTTACGGGTTTTACCGGCTCGACGATCTATCAGAATTTTTTATGGAATTAATAAGCCCGATGTGTTATAATACACAACAGCCCTTTACGAGGAGGTAGAAAAATGAGTTTGTTGAACAAGATCTTCAATTCCGTGGGCACAAATCTTAAAGACGTTCTTCTGAGCCGCGGGATAGAAGTACTTAAGTCAGACAATCTTAAGGAGGTAGTAAAAATGGGTTTATTTAACAAGATCCTGAATTCTCTCAGCACAAATTCCGCAGGCACATCTGCTGCGGACGGATCGACGGGACTCAAGGCAGAATGGAAGCAGGACCGTGTCATAAAGATATCTGCTCCCGACAACCTTGAAGAACTTAAAAAGGCCGTAGATGTCACCGATCCCGGAAGCGTAGCTGCTTACTGGCTTTATGCCGTGACCGCTCTCACAGCGGATTACGACACCGGTATGAGCATGATGAAATATCTCTTTGCGGACATCGAGCCTTTCGGAAGCGGCTTCACAGAAGGCGGACTTTCGGGAAGAGCGGGCTGGGACCCTTATTTCAACGAGAGACTTACGGACGACGATTATCGTTGGCTCCCGAGAACATACTTTGACGGCGCCTGCGCAGACAACGGATTCCATCCGTCGGAGCCTCTTTCGGTATCTCTGCACTTCAATGCGCCCAATACGGAAACGATCAACGAGCAGACATTAAAACAGCTCGGAAGACTCAACATCGTTTATTACATAAAGAGCAATGCGGCCTGCAACAAGGTAAACCTTGGCATCAGCAAATTTGCGGGTTCCGATCGCTGGTATGTGACTCAGGGCATCTCTTCGAGCGGATTTTTCTACGATCAGAGAGCGGCTCTTACCGCCACAGCAAAACAGAAGCTCTACAATTAGATCTTGACGGCCTGAAAGCAGGCTGTGAGCAAAAACAGAGCAAGGCCGAGCTGAAAAAGTGAGGCCTTGCTTATGCTGGTTAATAGGAGAGTGTAACAAATGGAAGACAAAGAAATACTTAAATACGTGGATCATACCCTGCTCGGACAGGCCGCTACCTGGGAAGAGATAAAGCAGATCCTTGACGACGGTATAAAGTACGGCACTGCGTCCGCATGTATCCCGCCCAGCTATGTAAAGCAGGCAAAGGAATATGTGAAGGACAAGCTTGCCATCTGCACCGTCATCGGATTCCCCAACGGCTACAACACCACAGCCGTAAAGGAATTTGAGACCAAGGAGGCCATCAGGGAAGGCGCCGATGAGATAGACATGGTCATCAACATCGGGTGGCTCAAGGACAAGAGATATGACGACCTTCTGAACGAGATAAAGACTCTTAAAAAAGCGTGTGGTAACAAGATCTTAAAGGTCATCATCGAGACATGCCTTCTCACAGATGAAGAAAAGATCAAGATGTGCGAGATCGTTACCGAAGCAAAGGCCGATTTCATAAAGACTTCGACAGGTTTTTCAAAGGCAGGCGCAACATTTGAGGATATCGCGCTCTTTGCAAAGCATGTAGGACCCGACGTAAAGATGAAAGCCGCAGGCGGCATCTCATCACTTGAGGACGCAAAGAAGTTTTTGAGCCTCGGCGCCACAAGACTTGGCACGAGCCGCATCGTAAAGATAATAAAATCCGGAGATGCGGGAAACAGCAACTATTGATATTTCGGGCTTAAAGCCCGTTCATTACAGGAAACGAGGAGGTATCATATGTCAACACCCCACAATGCCGCAAATAAAGGCGAAATAGCAAAGACCGTGCTCATGCCCGGAGATCCGTTACGTGCGAAATTCATCGCGGACACATATCTCACTGATGTGAAATGCTTCAATACCGTCCGCAACATGCTGGGATTTACCGGAAAGTACAACGGCAAAGAAGTATCGGTAATGGGAGGCGGCATGGGCATGCCTTCCGTAGGTATCTATACATACGAGCTTTTCAATTTCTATGATGTCGAGAACATCATCCGCATCGGTTCTGCAGG
>JAEENL010000052.1 GCA_016283775.1 Lachnospiraceae bacterium
GAATGCAATGTGCAATTCGGAGAAGGCGGCGCCGGCACGTTTTCCGACGGGAAGTTAAACACCGGCGTAAAGGACAAATCCGGAAGGATAAGGCACGTCCTCGAGACCTTTGTGCGTTTCGGCGCGCCGGAAGAGATACTTTTTTCGGCAAAACCACATATAGGGACAGATATCCTTAAAAATATCATGAAAAACATGCGCCTCAAAGCGATCGAAAACGGCGCGGAATTTAAGTTTGACACGAAAGTCACAGACCTCCTTACAGACGGTGAAAATGCTCTTAAAGCAGTCAGACTTTCAAACGGTGACGAGATCCCCTGTGAAGCCTGCATACTTGCCGTGGGACACAGCGCAAGAGACACTTTCCGCATGCTTTCCGGGAAAAACCTGATTCTTGAACAGAAAGCCTTTGCGATAGGATTAAGGATAGAGCATCTTCAGGAGACGATAGGGCTCGGGCAGTACGGAGAGAGTTACAGGCTCCTTCCCCCCGCGGATTACAAGATGACGCATACCGCAGCCTCCGGGCGTGGTGTATATTCCTTCTGCATGTGCCCCGGAGGGCATGTCGTTAACGCTTCCTCCGTAAAAGGGATGACCTGCGTGAACGGCATGAGCTATTCGGGAAGAAGCGGAAAAAACGCAAACTCCGCGATAGTTGTCCAGGTAACGCCCGAGGATTTTAAAAACGAAGGCTTTGACGACGTACTTTCCGGAATGCGTTTCCAGGGAAAGTGGGAAAAAGCCGCATACGGGCTTTGCGGCGGGCTTGTTCCAATCCAGCGCTTTCAGGATTTTAAAGATAAAAAAAAGACAGTCTCATTTGGGAACGTACTCCCCGAAACAAAAGGGAAATGGGGTATGGCGGACCTGAATCCCGCACTTCCCGCATATGTAGCGCGAGACATAATCGAGGGCGTCGAAGCCTACGGAAGGAAGCTCAAAGGCTTTTCCGACGGTGATGCGCTTCTTTCCGGCGTTGAGACCAGGACATCAAGCCCTCTTAGGATAGTAAGAGACGATAGTTTACAGAGCGCGATAAGAGGCCTCTACCCGTGCGGAGAAGGCGCGGGCTACGCAGGAGGGATCATGAGCGCCGCTGTGGACGGAATAAAGGTCTTTGAAAAGATAGCAGGAAAATACAAAGGAAAATGCCTGTAATGAAAAACGAGAGAGAAAACCTGAAAAACAAAAAAAGGATCGTGATCAAGGTAGGTTCTTCAACGATCACTCACAAGGACACGGAAACACTTGATTACGCAAAGCTTGAAAAGCTTGTGAGGATCATCACCGACCAGCACAACATGGGAAAAGACGTTGTGCTCGTTTCCTCGGGAGCCATAGCAGTGGGCCGGCATGCCATCGGATTAAAGGAGAGGCCGAAGACCCTTGCGGTAAAGCAGGCATGTGCGGCAATAGGTCAGGCGAGCCTCATGACGATCTACCAGAAGCTTTTTTCCGAGTACAACCAGACCTGCGCGCAAGTACTTCTCACAAAGTTCATGCTTCGAGACGAATCGTACAAAAACGCCTGCAATACCTTTGCGGAGCTTTTTAAGCTCGGAGCTGTACCCATCGTTAACGAAAACGACACGGTTTCCACGGCCGAGATAAAGATAGGCGACAACGATTCGCTTTCCGCCTATGTTACCGCGCTTGTTGACGCGGATCTGCTGATCCTCATGTCCGACATTGACGGGCTCTATACAGCGGATCCGAACAAAGACAAAAACGCGAAGTTCATCGATGTGGTGGATGATACTGAAAAAGTGCGCAGCATGGCAGGAGACACGGCGAGTTCCGTAGGCACCGGCGGCATGGTCACAAAGCTCCACGCGGCGACCATTGCGACAAAGACCGGCGCTGACATGGTGATAACAAACGGTGACGATGTGGAGAACATCCGCCGTATCTTAAACGGAGAAAATACGGGAACGCTCTTTAAAGCCGCTCCCGACAAGGATTTTGACTTTAGGAACGAGTAGTTTTTTTAAGAAAGGACGGGAGACCAATGGCAAGCGAATACATCAATGACATCGGAATGCGCGCAAAAGCAGCATCAAAGATCGTGAGGAACCTTTCCACAGACGTAAAGAACGAGTGCCTCAAGGCCTGCGCCCAGGCCCTTATGGATGCTTCGGACGAGATAATCACGGCAAACAAAAAAGACCTTGAGCCCGCAAAAGCAAACGGCATGAGCGAAGCGCTGCTCGACAGACTTTCGATCAACGAAAAGCGTATCCGCGGCATGGCGGAAGGCATACTCACAGTCGCTTCACTAAAGGACCCTGTGGGCGAAGTCATTTCCATGGAAAACCGCCCGAACGGCCTCATGATCGGAAAAAAGAGAGTTCCCTTGGGCGTCATCGCGATCATTTACGAATCAAGACCGAATGTCACAAGCGACGCCTTCGCGCTTGCCTTTAAAGCCGGAAACGCAGTGATCCTCCGTGGCGGTTCGGACGCCATAGAATCCATAAAAGCAATCTCCGATGTGATAAGAAAAACTCTCACGGCGCATGATGTGGACGCTGATGCCTGCGTGATCGTAGACAAGACCGACAGGACCTATGTGAACGAGCTTCTCACATTAAACAAATACATCGATGTGATAATCCCCCGCGGAGGAGCGGGACTCATCAACATGGTCGTTGAAAACGCGACTGTCCCCGTTATCCAGACAGGTGTCGGAAACTGCCACATCTATGTCGACAAGGCCGCAGACCTCGACCTTGCTCTCGACATCATCGAAAACGCAAAAACACAGCGCCTCGGCGTATGCAACGCCTGCGAATCCCTTGTCGTGCATTCCGAAGTATATGAGAAATTCCTTCCAATGCTCTATGAACGCCTTATGGTTAAGGACGGCGTGGAGATAAGAGCTGACGAGCGCGCGCGTGAGATAGTTCCCGAGTTTGTTCCTGCGAGCGATGAGGACTATTACAAGGAATACCTCGACAAGATCATATCTCTTAAGATCGTGGACCACTGCCCTGAAGCGATAGAATGGATAAACGCTCATTCCACGGGGCATTCCGAAGCGATAATATCCAAAAATTACAACCACGCAATGAGGTTTTTGAACGAAGTTGACTCCGCGGCTGTCTATGTAAACGCTTCCACGCGCTTTACCGACGGCGGCGAGTTCGGAATGGGAGCGGAGATAGGTATCTCCACGCAAAAGCTTCACGCAAGAGGCCCCTTGGGCTTACAGGAACTCACAACAATAAAATATATAATCTTCGGCTCGGGACAGATAAGAAAATAAAGCCCCGCCGTACACAAGGAAATACCTGATGAGCAATATACCAGAAAAAGAACCTGAAAGACAGCTCTGTTTCATGGAGCTTTTAAAGACCATCGTAAAGGACGCTTCGCTTCAAAAGCAGCGTCCTCTTACTTATCATGTGCAGACCTTCGGCTGCCAGATGAATTTTAAAGATTCCGAAAAGCTTGCGGGCGTCCTCGAGACCATAGGCTATGTCCCCGAAGAGTCGGAAAACGCGGACATCTTGATCTACAATACCTGCACAGTGCGTGAAAATGCAAACACAAAGGTTTTCGGCCGCATCGGATATCTCGGCACGTTGAAAGCAAAAAACCCGGATATGCTGATCGCTGTATGCGGCTGCATGATGCAGGAAGAACACAATGTAGAGAAGATAAAAAAGAGCTACGGCTTTGTGGACCTTATCTTCGGAACGCATAATATCTATATGCTTGCGGAGCTCCTTTATGAAAAGCTGAATTCCCGCAAAAAAACGCTTATCGAGATATGGGACGGCACGGACAGGATAGTGGAGGATCTCCCTTCCGCAAGAAAATTTGACTTTAAGGCCGGCGTTAACATCATGTACGGCTGCAACAATTTCTGCACCTACTGCATCGTTCCTTATGTCCGCGGAAGAGAGAGGAGCAGGGATCCTAAAGACATCATAAAAGAGATAAACGAGCTTGTCGATGAGGGCGTGAGCGAGATAATGCTCCTCGGACAGAACGTTAATTCCTACGGAAAAGGCCTGCCCGAGCCCATAAATTTTGCGGAACTCCTCAGAAAAGTCTGCAAAGAGACAAAGGTGCACCGCATCCGCTTTATGACACCGCATCCTAAGGACCTTTCCGATGAACTGATCGAAGTCATGAGGACAGAAGAAAAGCTCTGCCCGCATATCCACCTTCCTCTACAGTCGGGAAGCACCGCGCTCCTTAAAAAGATGAACCGTCATTACACAAAAGAGGACTATCTGAGGCTCGTGGACAGGATAAAAGCCGCAATGCCCGACATTTCACTCACCACAGACATTATCGTGGGGTTCCCGGGAGAAACCGACGAAGACTTCAGCGACACTCTTGATGTTGTGAGATATTGCGGATTTGATTCGGCGTTTACTTTTATCTATTCAAAGAGGAACGGAACGCCTGCGGCATCCTACGACGGACAGGTACCGGACAATGTGGTGAAAAGACGATTTGACGAGCTTTTAAAGGTCTGCAGGGAGGTTTCAGAGCCTTCACTCATGAAACGTGTAGGCAGTACATATGAGGTCCTTGTCGAGGGCGTAGATGAAAATGAGAGCGGAATGCTCACGGGAAGACTTGCAAATAATCTTCTTGTACATTTTAAAGGCGAGCCCGATCTCATCGGAAAGTACTTAAATGTAAGGCTTACGGAGTGTAAGGGCTTTTATTTCCTCGGTGATCTTTTGCTTGACAAGTTTTTGCAATAACTATATAATTGAAATGTTGCAGAAATGTTTATTTTCTGCGCGCCTACAACTTAATTAGGAGGTGTTCCGCTTGAGTCCATTAATAGCACTCATCGTCGGAATCGCTTCCTTTGTTATCGGAGCCGTTATTTCGGGCATCGTTTTCTGGAATGTCGGCATCTCAAATCACAAAAAGAAATACGAAGCAACGGTCGGCTCGGCTGAGCAGAGATCCCGCGAGATCATCGAAGAGGGACTAAAGCTTGCTGAGGAAAAGAAGCGTGAGGCTCTCCTCGAAGCAAAAGAGGAAAATCTCAAGTTCAAGCGTGAGGCCGAGGCTGAGGCAAAAGAGCGCAGGAACGAAGTTCAGCGCTACGAAAAACGTGTGATAGCAAAGGAAGAGGCGATCGACAAAAAGGCGGAAGCATTGGAAAAGAGAGATCAAAAGCTTGCAAGCAAGGAACAGCAGCTTGACAAGAAACTCCAGGAAGCCACTGAGGCACATGAGCAGCAGCTCAAGGAACTGGAGAGGATCTCGGGTCTGACCTCCGAACAAGCAAGGGAATATCTGTATAAATCTGTGGAAGAAGACGTAAAGCATGACACTGCGGTCATGATCAAGGACCTTGAGGCACAGGCCAGAGAGGAAGCCGACAAGAAGGCGAGGGACATCGTTGTTACCGCTATCCAGCGCTGCGCAGCCGATCATGTAGCCGAATCCACGATCTCTGTGGTACCTCTTCCCAGCGATGAGATGAAGGGTCGCATTATCGGCCGTGAAGGAAGAAACATCAGGACTCTCGAGACAATGACGGGCGTTGAGCTCATCATTGATGACACTCCCGAGGCCGTTGTGCTTTCCGGCTTTGATCCCATCCGCCGCGAGGTTGCGCGTATCGCACTTGAAAGACTGATCGCAGACGGGCGTATCCATCCCGCAAGGATTGAAGAGATGGTAGAGAAGGCCCAAAAAGAAGTTGACACTATGATCCGTGAAGAAGGTGAAAATGCCGCTCTTGAGGTTGGCGTTCACGGTCTTCACCCCGAACTCATCAAGCTCCTCGGAAGAATGAAGTTCCGTACCAGTTACGGTCAGAACGCATTAAAACATTCCATCGAGGTCGCTCATCTGTCCGGGCTCATCGCATCGGAGATGGGCATCGACGTTCGTATGGCAAAGCGCGCGGGACTCCTGCACGACATAGGAAAGTCGGTCGATCACGAGCAGGAAGGAACACATGTACAGCTTGGCGCCGATCTTTGCCGCAAGTACAAAGAGAACGCGCTTATCGTCAATGCAGTTGAGTCGCATCACGGTGATGTGGAACCTCAGTCACTCGTGGCATGCATCGTACAGGCAGCCGACACCATTTCTGCGGCTCGTCCGGGTGCAAGAAGAGAGACTCTTGAAACTTACACGCAGCGTCTTAAACAGTTAGAAGATATTTCCAACAGCTTCAAGGGAGTAGACAAGTCGTTTGCCATCCAGGCAGGACGTGAAGTCCGTGTCATGGTGGTTCCCGAGCAGATATCCGATGACGATATGGTCATCCTTGCAAGGGATCTGTCAAAGAAGATAGAAGCGGAGCTTGAATATCCCGGTCAGATCAAGATCAATGTTATCCGTGAATCAAGAGTTACCGAGTATGCTAAATAGTACGCGTTAACGGAATTGACTAAAACTAAAGCAAGCATGAAAAAAGTGCTTGCTTTTTTTATTTAGTTATACTATTATATGCAAGTGTATTTTTGTATACAATTATACGCAGGTACCGCAAAACAAGGAAAAACCTGCAAATCTTGACTTATCGAGGGAGAAAAGACATGTCACTTGAACTTTCCAGAAAAGCAATGGCCGTTAAGCCTTCATCCACACTTGCGATCACGGCAAAAGCAAAGAAAATGCTCTCGGAGGGCATCGACGTAGTTGGTTTCGGAGCCGGCGAACCCGATTTCCCGACCCCCGCAAATATTTGCGAAGCCGCAAAACGCGCAATAGACGAAGGCTTTACCAAATATACGCCCGCAGCAGGAACCGCTGAGCTCCGTCAGGCTGTTTCCGACAAGTTCCTGAGGTTCAATCACCTGAACTACCAGCCGTCGCAGATCGTTATAAGTAACGGAGGAAAGCACTCCCTTAACAATATTTTTGAAGCTTTGCTTAATCCCGGAGACGAGGTCATCGTGCCTTCACCTTTCTGGCTGAGCTATGTGGAGATGATAAAGCTTGCGGGCGGAGTTCCCGTGACGGTCAGATGCCCGAAGGAACAGAACTACAAAATAACCGCTTCCCAGCTTGAGTTTGCGATAAATGACAGGACAAAGGCCCTTGTTTTAAACACACCGAACAATCCCACGGGAATGATCTACACCCGCGAGGAGCTGCAGGCCATCGCGGATATCGCAGTAAAAAAGGATATCTATGTCATCGCGGACGAAATGTATGAGATCCTCACCTACGAAGGTCAGGAATTTGTTTCCATCGCGTCTCTCAGTGAAGAGATATACAACCGCACCATCACCTGCTCCGGTGTTTCAAAGAGCTATTCCATGACAGGCTGGAGGATCGGCTATGTAGGCGCTCCGAGAGAGATCGCAAAGCTTATGAGCTCCATCCAGAGCCATCAGGCATCAAACCCCAATTCCATCGCCCAGGTCGCCGCAGCAGAGGCTCTGAACGGCCCTCAGGACAAGGTGGAAGAGATGAAGCGCGAGTTTGACAGACGAAGGATCCACATGTACGAGCGTCTTTCTAAGATGCCGCATATTTCCTGCATCAAGCCCATGGGCGCATTCTATACCTTTGTTGATTGCAGCGGAGTGTTCGGAATGAGCTACAAGGGCGAAGAGATCTTTGACATCGCACATATTGCGAAGGCTCTCCTTGACGATTACCGGACCGCTGTCGTTCCATGCACCGACTTTGGCGCAGACGACCACATCCGCCTTTCATATGCGATCTCCATGGAGTCCATTGAAAAAGGACTTGACCGCATCGAAGCTTATCTTGGAGAATTAAAATAAACCGCATATTTCTTATAGGTTACAGAAGCAGATCCTTAAGTGGTCTGCTTCTTTTGATGACAGAATTTTCGATTTATTTAATTGATTTTTCTTACACCAAGTGACAAAATGTAAAAGTAATGCGGGTTTTGTAAAAAACTTAAGATTATCAAAGAGGTAAATGTATCATGAAGCGTTTCGGATTTTGGAGATCGATCTCAGTTTTTGCTGTTGCAACATTGCTTATTACAGCGCTTGTTACGCCTGGCGTGGCTCACGCGGACGATGACTTTACAAATGCGCCGGATATTGATGCAGGTGTTACGACAGAAGTCGGGGCAGGCGAACTCGTTGATGAAAACAACGGAACCATCACTGAAAATTCAGGCGCTGTCAATGTAAACAACGGTGAAATAGTGACGAACACCGAAACAGGTGAAGTTATCACAAACTCCGAAACCGGTGAGATAGAAACCAACTATGGAGCCATTGAGACAAATGAAGGTACTGTTCAGACCAACGGTGAGGGTGAGTCGAGTATCAGTACAAATCTTGGCACGGTCGAAGAGAATAATGGTTCAATAACCACCAACGGTGAAAACGGCACGATCCCGACAAACGGCGAATACACGGGAACTGTCGAAGAAAATAATAACTATATCGGACAGAACCTTGAAACAGGTGTTGTTACCGTTAATGAAGGCATGATAGAAAGCAACAGCGGAACCGTGGTAACAAATAAAGATCCTGAAGACCCGGAGAATTCTGCAGTCGCTATGCCCGGAACCGTTTGTGAAAATACAGGTATCGTGGAGAATAATGAGGGCACGGTAAACCAAAACTCCGGTGTCGTACAGGAAAATCACGGTACGGTCGTAAATGAGGCGACCGGTGTGGTGGAAGTGAATCACCAGGACGGGACCGTAAACGGTGCCGGAACCGTAAATATGAACCTCGGCACGGGAACCATTGCGGACGGCGTGACTTTTCAAAAGCAGATGTGGAGCGTTGGCACACAGAACTGGGATCAATTCGTTACAAACGCCACAAGTGAAAACTCTTACTCAGTGAGAACAGGAAACAAGACCGAACTTTGGTTTGACAGTGATGCGACCCTCTTTATACGCTCAGGAAACGGTATCCGCCTCACTGATATTACTGTGGACAGGGTTTATAGAGATAAAGTCAATATAGTCAAAAGTCAGGATGGGGAATTGCTGATATGGAAGATATCACAACTTACGGGCAATGTGAAGCTTAAGCTGGTAGTCATGTCAGATGCAGAGGAAGCAGAAGAAAACACAGATCCTGCGCAAAGTGATGAGCCTGAAAACGCCGGAAACGGCACTGACACACCGGATAAAACAGTATCCGAGAGTTTCTTTTATAAAAAAGGGGTTACTGATGTTTTAACAGACTCTGACACAGATAAAATACATTCTGTTATCGAAGATATCATTAAAAAAGATAGAAATGTAAAATATATCAATCTTTACTTTATCGATAACTTAAATAAACTTTCACTTGATGTTTTTAGTACTATGTCAAATTTCTATGGGAGAACATTCATACTTCATTTTTATATTGATGGAAAGCCTTCCAAATTATCGATCTCATCGGATGAATGTAAGATGTTTTGTACGTTAGCATTATCAAATACTGGTGAAGATGGCAAAGGCGTTAAATATAGTAAAAACGGTGGCGTAGCTCCTGCAGGAATGGCTGGCGCCTCAGGTCGTGTAGGAAAGGCTGATGCCTCAGGTCCTGTAGGAAAGGCTGATGCCTCAGGTCCTGTAGGAAAGCCTGATTCTTCAGGAGATACCGAGTGGGATAAACAATCCGCAATAATAACTAATATTGGAATGCTTTTTCAACATCTTGAAACTGATGAGATTAATTTTGATGATTTGAGAGGTTTTCTATTTAATGAATCAAATGGATCAAATCAGCCTGCAACAGGTACAGCAGGAGCATACGATCAGCCTGAAATAGGTATAGCCGGAGCAAACGATCAGCCCGGAATTCCAGCAGTTTCAGGTGCAGATTGGGAAATAAAAGCACAAAAAAAGACATATACAGGTGAAGCAATACAGGCATTAATATATAAAGAATTAGGTGTAAAAGCAAGCAATGGTGATTTTACAAATAATATAGATTTGGATTTGGGAGATTCACCTTATCTTAGCGTTGATGGTTTAAGAGTATTTATGGATAGCACTTTTAATACTAATATCCACTTTACTCTTAACGGACTTGGATATACTCTGTTTCTCCCTGAAGGTATTAAAAAACCAGAAGCTTATTCACAATGCATGGATATTTTATTACATGAGCCGGGAGGAATTGCCGATCCGATAAGATTTTTCCAAATATTTACACAATGTGGTTTTACTCTTTCGCAAGAATAAGCCTCTACCGCCTTTTCAGCACCTCGGCGGTCAGTGCATCAGCCAGCACTTTTGAGCAGTTTATCTTTTGCTCGACTGCCGCATCATAAAGCCAGAGCGGGAGAGTGAGAGTTTTCCTGACAGTCCTCTCAAAATGCTCTTTTGCGTATTCGTCTGCGTCGACTGAAACCATTGTGACATAGGCTGGTTCGGCATCTATCTCAAACTTTTTTGCGGTCTTTTTTATCGAGACATCTTTTATAGCCGACGGAGCAGGAAGCTTTTCGCCGGCTTTTTTTGTTATAAAAAGATATTTTGCAAGGGTGTCGGTTGCTTTTGCATATGCGTCGTTTTCGTTTTTTCCGTAAGCGGAAAGACCTGAAAGATCGGGGAACAGCACTGAATATCCAACGCTCTCTTTATAGAAACATGCAGGATAAAAAGAAGTCATACAAAGCCTCCTTATGATCTTTTACTAATAGGAATTCTATGTATTAAGTATATGATTTGGTATGCATAATGTCAAGATGCTGAATTACATACATATCAATTATAGAATATATAAATA
Source organism: Lachnospiraceae bacterium (assembly GCA_016283775.1). GTDB lineage: Bacteria > Bacillota > Clostridia > Lachnospirales > Lachnospiraceae > RGIG3528. The sequence goes on from JAEENL010000052.1 coordinate 10,665, forward strand.
AGCACACAATTATAACGAATATAGATTTATAGATTATATCTTAATATGTATATAAACAGTATGTATCAATATATGCATATCATTTTCGGCCTATAATGCCACAATTCTATTTCTATGACAAATCCACCAATAAAACCCCGCCTTAGTCATATCTCAAGCCAATTTACAAAGGCTTGCGGATCTCTTTCTATGACTAAACCAACAGCCATCGCGTGATTTAGTCATGATTTTTGCCAAACTGTTAACTATATGAGACCGCTTTTATATCATATCTTCACCGGTTCTATGACCCCGGCGACGAAATTCGCTCAGAGGGTCATTATTCAACGATATTTTTTCCTTCTTCAATTTGATCATTATGACCCAATTCAAAAAAAGCAGTGCGGGGGTCATGGTTTTTGGCAAACAAAGCTTTAGTCAACGACAAGATTTATGACCCTGAGATTTAAAATACCTCTAAGGGTCATAATTTTCATATTTCAAAGCTTTAGTTCGCTCCGAAATCTATGGTCCAAACCGTAATTTTTATTATCAGGGTCATGAGCCTGACCAAATTAAACTCTTTACCAAAGCATTTATATGACCCTCGGAATAAAAAATTGCATAGGGGTCATAACCACCATTACGGAAACAAAGAAATCCATTGATTTACCCCTGATTTTGTATTAAAATAAAAGCCTATTCTTACAGTTCAAAATATCTTATAAAAGGAGCGCATATGATCGGAATAATTGGACTCGGAAATATGGGAACGCCGCTGCTTAAAGGCGCTGTGGAGGTTTTTGGAAAAGAAAACGTTTCATGCTATGACAAGGCAACCTCAGTGGGAGAACGTCTCTCACAGGAATACGGCGTGACACTCGCGAGAAACGAGCATGACCTTGCCGAGAGATGCGATACCATTCTTCTTGCGGTAAAGCCCCAGGTTTATGATATTGTTATCAACGCGATCGCAGGTGCTGTTATCGACGCGACCTCCAAAAAGACCATAATCTCAATAGCACCCGGAATCAGCACCGATCACCTTTTAAAGTCTTTTGACAACAAAGCAAACATTGTACGTCTCATGCCAAATACACCCGCAAAGGTGAACGAGGGCATGACCGCTGTCTGTTTCGGAGCAGGCTTCAACGGCAACAAAGACGACATTTTCCGCCTTCTTGATACAATAGGCACTTATGCCGAACTTCCGGAAAGCCTTATGAATGCCGCCACTGTTGCAAGCGGCAGTTCTCCCGCATTTGTGTACATGTTCATCGAGGCCATGGCCGACGCTGTTGTAAAATACGGCATTCCTCGCCCCGTTGCATACAAGATGGTAGCGCAGATGGTCGTGGGATCCGCAAAGATGGTGCTTGAAACAGGAGAGCATCCCGGAAAGCTCAAAGACGACGTATGCTCACCCGGAGGGACCACGATCTGTGGCGTTGCCGCTCTTGAAGAAAACGGCTTCAGAAATGCTGTAATAAAGGCTTGCGATGCAGTTTACGAAAAGGGCGCAAGCATGAAGAAATAAATCTTCGGAGAAGAATGATGCCCTGCAAAACAAAAACACCAAAAAGCACAAAAACCCCTGAAATACCCGACATCCCAAAATGTCTTGAAGAAAAAACGGTACACGAAGGAAAGATCCTTTCTTTCCGGGAGCTCACCATGGAGTTCCCCAGCGGAAACACAGCCAAATGGGATCTTGTGAGACATCACGGAGCCGCTGCCGTTGTCGCCGTTGACAGTGACGGAAAGCTCTTCATGGTAAAACAGTACAGGCCGGGCTGTGA
>JAEENL010000053.1 GCA_016283775.1 Lachnospiraceae bacterium
GCTTCGCCAGTGACCTTGGCGCGGAAGTTTGCTACAATCTCGACGGCGGAGGTTCCTCTACCATGTATTTTAACGGCGAAGTCATAAACAAGCCCGTTGCTTACGGTCACACGATAGTCGAAAGAAACGTGAGCGACATCATCTACATAGGATATTGATTTAACGGCTCATAACAAAGCCATGGAGCAGCATATGAAAAAACCTTTCTCACAAATAAAAAACGAACACCTGAGGCACGCTTTGATCTTTCTTTTGATCTCGCTGTTCCTAGTGGTGTTCGCGTCTGTATATGAAATGTTCAGTTTCGGAGTGTATTCCGTGTTTATGATCTTTGCTTTTACGGTGCCTCTCTGCCTTGGAACTATGATATCTCTTGTCCTTTTTGCGGTCAGGGCTCACGCTACGTCTCCTGCCGCTGCAGCGGTATACAATTCCGGCATCGCCACTCTCACCGTAGGCTCAATCCTTAAAGGCGTTCTTGACATTTCAGGATACACAAATCACCTGATGCCTGTTTATGCCGTTTCGGGCGCTGTACTTATCCTTACCGGCGCGGTGCTGTACTTTGCAAAAACGGGTCACGATGCATCAATATCTTAACGACTCTTCATCGCTCGCATATTTCTCAAAGAGCTTGAAGCATTCGTCCCTGTCCTTTTCCTCAAGTGTCAGGATGTCGCTGTTTCCTTTGAGGTAATCGTAAAACTTGTCATCCCTGAAGCCTATGCTGTCGGTGTCGCGCACGTTGCAGCCATAATATGCTTTTGAAATATTGGCCCACATGATGGCTCCGAGGCACATGGGGCAGGGCTCTGCGGTAGTATAGATGGCACACCCCGTAAGGTCATGGCTTCCGACGGTATTGCAGGCGTCGCGTATTGCCTCCATCTCGCCGTGACAGGTGGGATCGTGTTTCTCAAGCACTCTGTTGTGCCCTCTTCCGATGATCTTTCCGTCCTTTACCACGACTGCCCCGAACGGGCCGCCGTGTTTTTTTTCTATTCCTTCATACGCTTCCTTGAGCGCTTCTTTCATAAATTCCATTATCTGTTACCCTTTTGATCAATAAGTTATTTTCACTTTATCGATCATGTATCCCAGAACGATGTCTGTGATGATCAGATTTGTTACGGTGTCCTCACCGTTCTCCGCGATAAGTGCCTCAACGCTGTCATAGCCGTTATCCCTGGAGAGACTGTAGGCTCTTCTGTTGTAGTCTTCCTCGGAAGGCCAGATGCCCTCCACTTTTGCGATCTCTTTGAAGATGTAATAAATGGTCTGTGTGTTCAAAGCATACTGATCTGCATATGCCCTGAACTCTGCCATGGACGAAAAGCCCAGCGTAAGACTTACCACAGTATCCATATCCATGCCGTAGAGACCTGCAAGAGAAGATATGTACTCGTAATAAGAATTGTAAAAAGCGTCCGCTACGGCCTTTACCTCATCCTCCGGAACATTTGTGACTTCACTCGAATAGAAAAGCTGCTCGGTTATCTGTTCCCTGAAGGACTGTACATCAAGCTCGCTCCTGTAAAGCTCCTTAAGTACCGAAACATCGAAATATCCAACGCTCTTTGCAAACTCATCGTTGAGCTCGGGTAGCACGGGCCTTGTGATGCTGTTTACAGTGACCTTGAAGACTACAGGCTTTCCGGCAAGATCCGGGTTGTTGGGATAATATTCAGGGAAACTGAGATACAGGTCCCTGCTCTCGCCTGCCATGGCTCCTATGAGATTCTCTTCAAAACCCTCTATGAAGCGATGGCTGCCAAGTTCAAGGTCTGTACCTGCTGCGGAATCGTCCGTGCCGCCTTCAAAAGCGACGCCGTCAAGAAGCCCCTGATAGTTGATGTTTACAGTGTCTCCGTTCTGAGCGGGTCCGTCAACGTTTGTGATCGTGGCGTTGCTCTTTAACAGGTCATGGAGCGCTTCATCAAATTCACTGTCATTCATGGCCTTTACGGTAATATTCTTATAGTCACCGAGCACTACCGAAACACCCTCTGCCGGAGCCGCTGTGGGCTCAACAACGGCTGCTGTGGGCTCTGCGGGCGCCTCAGTAGGTTCTGCCGGTACGGCAGTAGGCTCTGCGGTCGCTGTAGGCTCGGGAGTTGCGGTCGCGGGAACTTCCGTGGGCTCTGCGGCAACAATGGTGGGCTCGGGGATGACCACAAGGTCGTTCAGAGTGATCACCGTGCCTTCTTTGCTGTATTCGCCGTAGGTCTTGCCGTCATCGGTCTTTTTGTAAGCTTTTACCTTGACGCTGTAGCTCACGTTTCTCTGTACGTCAGGCAGATATGCCGTGCGCTTTTCGCTTCCGTCTTCATCGACGGTCATAACGCTCTCATATTTCGAATCAAACTCAGACTTAAGATAGATCTTGTATCCGTCTGCGTCTTCTGTCTTATCTATGTTGACTACTATCACGTTTTCTTCAGGTTCGTATTTTACAACGATATCGGGCGTTCCGGGCTCTGCCGCATTTTCCTTTTTGCCGCCGTTACCGCATCCCGAAAGGAGCAGCGCAGCTACCACCGTTGTCATGATAAAAGCGATGAATACCGCTATTCTTGATCTTTCTCTTTCCTTCATAAATCCTCCGTATTTCCTTTTTGGTCATCATAAGTATCCAGAAAATGATGTACCACTCCGTGCTGTTTATATGCAATGACAGTGCTCAGGTTCACATTTGTCACGCTGTTAAAGATGTTGCTCTCGACAAATTCGTTTGTCTTTTTCATTTCCCTGATGAGCTTTTTTACTTCCAGGCGCTTTGACTTGCTCTGTCCGTCCTCAGCGCACGAAGAACAGGTGTCCGTAAATTTGCACGCGCACTGGATGAAATGCAGACCGTTGTAGTCGCGCCAGGCCTTGATATCGTCCTCTCTCACAAGGTACAAGGGCCTTATGAGTTCCATCCCTTCAAAGTTCGTCGAATGGAGCTTTGGCATCATGGTCTGTACCTGCGCGCCGTAAAGCATTCCCATGAGGATCGTCTCGATGACATCGTCATAATGGTGCCCGAGCGCAATCTTGTTGCAGCCGAGTTCTTTAGCCTTGCTGTAGAGATGTCCCCTGCGCATCCTTGCGCAAAGGTAGCAGGGTGATTTTTCCACTGTGAAGACAGATTCAAAGATATCCGACTCGAAAATGGTCACAGGGATGTTGAGCTTCTTTGCGTTGTTCTCGATGAGCCGCCTGTTTTCCGGACTGTACCCCGGGTCCATGATGAGGAACTTCACATCAAAATCAAATTTGTTGTGGCGCTTCAGTTCCTGAAAGCACTTTGCCATGAGCATGGAATCCTTGCCGCCGGAGATGCATACAGCAATGCGGTCGCTCGGTTTCACAAGCTCATATTCCTTCACGGCCTTTGTGAAGCGGCACCAGATGTTTTTGTGAAATTTCTTTCTGATGCTCTCTTCAATGTCCTGATATACAGGCACCTCGCGGTCTTCCTCCGGCTTGTCCTCTTCGGCAAGAAGCCACGCGATGTATCCGCCCTCAAGGTCGTCCGCGTCTATTCCGGCATCCCGCATGTTTTCAGCGGCTTCCCGGCTCAAAACGCCTCTCTTGCAAAAGAGCAGCACCTTCTTTCCAAAAAGCTCATCGAAATGCGCTGCAAGCTCGTTTCCGGGGATATTCACCGCTCCCGGGATGCTGCCGTAGGCAAAGGCTTCACTGTCCCGCATATCTATCAGCACGTATTCTGTTTTGTCGGTCTTTTCAAAGTCTTTTACATTCATACATTCACCCAAAAATAAACAGGGCAAGTTTATCTTACCCTGTCAAGGCCGTACAAGTATACCCTCATGTTAACGAAATGTCAATCCTTTAATATCGGTCCATGTTCATTCCCAAAGTCCCGAAACAAAAACAGAAAGCGCTATCCATGTGAAGACCGAGAAAAAGCCGCCTTCTCCGTCCGTGCCGCTTACAAGCAGTCTTTTTGCTTCTTCCCTTGTCACAAGGCTGAAATCCCCAAAGCTTTCAAGTCCTACGGCCTCGTCGTGGGTAAAATCCACATCCTCGTCTCTGTTCAGCACGACGAGCGCTATCGCATTGCTCTCGTCCATGATTCCCGGTGAAGAAAAGAGGAGGGGTGAAACAAGACGCACCTCGTCCTTGTCCGTGATCTCAACTCCCGTCTCCTCAAAAGCCTCACGCTTTGCGGTGACGATGACGGCTTCCTCTCGCGGAAGGCATCTGTCCTCTTTGTCGATAAGACCTGCCGGAGGGCTTAAAAGGTAGTGGTTTGCCGCATATCTGAATTCCTTTGTGAGATAGAGTTTTGGCTCTTTTCCCTTTACATTTACAATCATGCACATGGATACGGCATCGGGGAGCATTTTTCTGTATGACGCTTCATCCATGGTCGCCACCAGTTCATCACTGTCACGCCTTGATGCGTCCATGTATCCCCTGCCTTCACCTATATCAAGCTTGTATACTTTTAAGAATTTATTGTCATAGACCTTTTCAGCTCCGTTTACCATGTTTTTCTCCTTCCGATCGTCAAAAAATCCGGGCGGGCTTTCCCGTCCGGATATAATTTTAATGCTTTACGATCTATTTTACAATATTTGATTCATAAGCTTCTTTTGCATTGAACACATCAAAGCCCGTGGCCTTGAGGATGTTTATGGCTTTTTCCGGGTCGTCGCTCTTTAAGACTGCCGCGGCATCCGAGCCGTTTGCGAAGGCGTACATATACTCAATGTTTATGGAGCCCGCAACAAGCCCGTGAATGGCCTTTGAGAGGGATCCCGTGGTATGAGGCACACGAAGCGCGATAACGTCTGTCAGCATTGCGGTGATGCCTGAGTTTTTGAGTGCTTCTCTTCCCTTTTCCGGGTCGGACACGATAAGCCTCAGCATCCCGTAATCAGAGGTGTCCGCAAGGCTTGCCGCGACTATGTTCACATCATTGTCGGCAAGCACCTTAAGAACATCGTCAAGCTGTCCTTCCCTGTTTTCAACAAAGATAGATAACTGCTTAATGGTATTGTCCATATACACTCTCCTTTTCTTCTCTTTTTGATCAGAGCTTTCTGTTGTCGATCACTCGGGTAGCTTTGCCCTCACTGCGCTTTATGGTCTTAGGTCCTACAAGCTGCACCTTTGCGGAAACGCCGAGCGTGTCTTTCAGCACATTGGAAACTCTGTTCTTGAGTTCTTCGAGTTTTTTGATCTCATCGGAGAAATACTTTTCATCTACCTCCACCTGGACCGTGAGGACATCGAGGTTGTTCTCTCTGTCGACGATGAGGAGGTAATTGGGTGTAACGTCTTCTCCGAGTGAAAGGAGCGCTGCTTCGACCTGAGTCGGGAATACATTTACTCCGCGGATGACCTTCATGTCGTCGGTACGTCCGACAAACTTGGAGATGCGGGGCAATGTACGTCCGCATTTGCATTTTTCGTGAGTGATGCTCGTGAGATCTTTTGTGCGGTATCTGATAAGAGGCATGCCCTCTTTTGAAAGCGTTGTGAAAACAAGCTCGCCGACCGTTCCGTCGAGAACGGGCTCATGTGTCACAGGATCGAGCACTTCAGGATAGAAATGATCGACATTTACGTGAAGCCCTGCGTGATGGATGCAGTCAATAGCCACTCCGGGGCCTGTGATCTCGCAAAGGCCGTAGATGTCAAAAGAGTTAATATGGAGCATGTCTTCGATCTTTGCTCTCATTTCCTCGGTCCAGGGTTCTGCGCCGTTGATGCCGGCCTTTATCTGGAGTCTGTCGACCACGCCCGCTTCCGTCGCTGCTTCCGCAAGATACATAGCGTATGAAGGGGTGCAGGCAAATGCTGTTGCTCCGAAATCCTCCATGCACATGAGCTGGCGCTGTGTATTTCCGGCAGACATGGGTATCGCCATTGCTCCGAGCTTTCTCGCTCCGAAGTCAAGACCGAGACCGCCGGTGAAAAGACCGTAACCATAGCATACATGCAGTCTGTCGGTGCTGTTGAGGCCTGCCATCGTGAGGCCTCTTGCCACACATTCGCCCCAGACATCGATATCCTTCTCAGTATAGGAAGCAAGGGTGAGTTTTCCGGTGGTACCGCTCGTTCCCTGCACTCTTGAGATCTTGTCGACAGGAACGGCAAGCATTCCGAAAGGATAATTCTCTCTGAGGTCTTCTTTCGTTGTGAAAGGAAGCTTTGTGATATCGTCTATGGACTTGATATCTTCGGGTCTTAAGCCCATCTCGTTGAATTTCTTTGTGTAAAAAGGCGAATTCTCGTAAACGTTCTTTACCTGTTTTACGAGTTTTTCGCTCTGCAGGGCATGCATCTCGTCGGTGCTCATGCACTCGACGGCTTCATCTCTGTATTGTTCTTTCCAGTCTTCAAGCTTTATCTTCATCAAGATCTTCTCCTTGATTTATTAATACATTGATCATTCCTCGTCCCCGAGCTGATCCTTTGCAACAGTAAGTACCTTTGCCTCATAGCATGAGAACATGCTGTCTATCTTCTTTGCATCGGGCTTTGACGTGATGAGGCTCACGATCGGTACTATCACAAGTCCTCCGAGCATTGCCACAACGCCGGAATTGATGGATGACTTAAAGATATAGCCGAGCACGGGGCCCCAGCCGGAAACATCGAGTTTTCCGAGTGTCACCACAAGCTGCACCACAGACAATGCGCAGCCCCATACAAAGCAGACAGCCGCGGATGCCTTTGTGACCTTTTTCCAGTAGAGACCATACAGGAAAGGTGCAAGGAACGAGCCTGCAAGCGCGCCCCACGAAACACCCATCATCTGCGCGATGAAGGTAACTTCGGGGTGAGCGTCCTTTATCACTGCGATCACCGCGGAAAGGATGATGAAGAACACGATGAACAGCCTCATTATGAACACCTGCTTTTTCTCCGACATATCCTTCTTTGACGCAGGACGGATAACGTCGAGCGTGAGCGTGGAGCTTGATGTGAGAACCAGCGACGACAACGTCGACATCGAAGCCGAGAGCACAAGCACGATCACAACGGCGATTATCACTGAAGGAAGCGTCGATAGCATCGAGGGAACGATGGTGTCAAACAGCGGGCTTCCCGAAGCGCTGTATCCGATCTTGTCGGCATATAATCTTCCGAAGCCTCCGAGGAAATAGCATCCGCCTGCGACTATTATAGCAAATATCGTGGAGATGATGGTACCTTTTTTGATATCTTTTTCATTTTTGATCGAATAGAATTTCCCGACCATCTGAGGAGTGCCCCATGTTCCGAGGGATGTGAGGAGCACTACGAAAAGGAGCGCGAGCGGATCGGGTCCGAGGAAGGACGAATATGCGCCCTGCCATCCTGCTTCTCCGGTGATAGCCGCAAGGCTCTTTGATGCCTCGAGGAGGCCGCCGTTAGTTTTTACGACCGCGAGGATGACTGCGACGATGCCCACAAGCATTATCATGCCCTGAATGAAGTCGTTGATCGCTGTTGCCATGTAGCCGCCGTATATTACGTAAAAGCCCGTGAGCACCGCCATCACAAGGATGATCACCCAGTAAGGGATGCTGAAAGCTATGTTAAACAGGCTTGAAAGGCCGTTGTAGAGCGAAGATGTATAGGGAATGAGGAAAACAAAGGCGATGACGGATGCAGCGATCCTTAAGCCCTTTGAATCATATCTTTTCCCAAAGAAATCCGGCATGGTCTTTGCGTCAAGATGCTGTGTGAGTACTCTGGTCCTTCGGCCGAGGATGATCCAGCAGAGGAGCGAGCCGATGAGCGCATTTCCTATGCCCGCCCAGGTCGCGGACATACCGTATTTCCATCCGAATTGTCCGGCATAGCCCACAAAGATGACCGCGGAAAAATAGCTTGTTCCGAAGGCAAAGGCTGTGAGCCAGGGGCCTACGGATCTGCCGCCGAGAACAAAGCCGTTAACGTTTGTCGAATGCTTTCTTGAGTAAAAACCCACGCCGATCATGACTGCGAAAAAGATCACGAGAAGCGCCACACATAAGATGATGCCTGATGTTGTCATATGAACTGTCCTCATTTTATAGTCTATTATCGTATTTTATCGGTTTAAAGCACAACGCTTTAAAGCGTTAAAGTATACGACAAAGGGATTTTATCATTGAAACCCTCGATTGTCAAGGAATAAAGCCGTTTGAGTGCTTTGTTTTTTTGTTGTGCCGGGTCCTTTTCACCGTTTGTTCACGATTCAAACAATTCTTTTTCACCAAACGGACAATTTCGTTTCACAAACGCACGGTAATATGTGGTCATCCAAAAAACGAAACGGAGGAATGAGTATGAATATAAAAGATCTTATTAAAACAACGTCAGGAAAGATGTCAACAAAAACAGCCGTTATAACGGCCTTCGCCCTGTTCTTTGCATCTGCATTCGCCGGATGTGAAGATGTGGAAACGGGAAACATCACGGTCCCCGTTTCACAAAGCGCAGAGATCGTATCGGGATCCGATGGCGGCAGCGCAGCGGGAAACTCTTCAGACTCCTATGAAGCAGTCACAGTTTCCGATGATTTTGTAAACGTAGATGTCGAGTACGATGCAAAAGATGTGACCGTAGTCGATGCTTCTGTAATCGATGCTTCTGCAGACGATTCTTCGGCAAAAGATGCTTCCGGTGACGATGTTCCCGCAGAAAATGATTCCACAGACGATGCTTCTGCAGACGATGTTTCCGACACAGAATCCAAGGGAAGCAATGGCGGAAGCATAATCACCACTTCCTCGGAAACCACCGCAAATGTCACCGCGATCACACTCACGGGCTCCTCTGCCATAGTTGAGGGTGACGGCGTAAAGGTGAGCGGAAGTACTGTCAAGATAAAAGAAGCCGGAACCTATGTGATCTCCGGCACGCTGAACGGAAATATCATCGTAAACGCCAAAGAATGCGTCGTAAATCTCGTACTTAACGGAGTGACGATCACCTCCTCCGACACAGCGGCCATCTTTGTAAAACATGCGGAAAAAGTCATAATCTCTCTTCAGGACGGCACGGTCAACACTCTTACAGACGGTGAATCCTATGTGTTTGACACAGATGACGACACAGGCGAACTTGAGACCGAGCCCACAGCATGCCTCTATTCAAAGTCGGACCTCACGATAAACGGAACAGGCACGCTCGTGATAAACGGTAACTACGGTCAAGGCATTAAGTGCAAGGACACTTTAAAGCTCATGAGCGGAACCTATGTCATAAACGCTGTGGATCACGGAATTGTCGGAAAAGACGCAGTGATCATTGAAAACGGAAACTACACCGTGACTGCGGGCGCAGACGGGATAAAGAGCACAAACGATGATGGGCTCACAGACGCTTCACTCGGAGTTGTCGGCATAAACGGCGGAACCTTTGATATCACCGCTGCAGATGACGGCATCAGCGCCGTATCGGTACTTTCGATAACAGGCGGTACCTTTAAGATAACAGTAGGCGGAGGCGCGGCAAATTCCACGGCAGTCCACGACACCTTCGGAAACGGCCGTTGGGGAATGAACCAGAGCACCACTTCCACCTCATCCACAGATACCGAAAGCTCAAAGGGGCTTGTAAGTGAGACAAAGATCCAGATAGCAGGGGGAAATATAACGATAGATGCGGCTGACGATGCCGTACATGCAAATTCCGCAGTCCTGATCGAAGGAGGAAACGTCACTCTTTCGGCAGGCGATGACGGCATCCATGCCGATGACACTCTTGTGATCAACAACGGTACCGTCACCGTTACAAAGAGCTATGAAGGCCTTGAGGCTCTTTCCATAGGCGTCTCCGGCGGTACGATAAACGTGACTGCGAGCGACGACGGCTTTAATGCTGCCGGCGGCTCTGCAAGCAATATGGCTCAGGGCTTTAATCCCTGGAGCGGATCGAACTCCAAAGCAGTTTTAAAGATCGCAGGCGGTAATATCACAGTGGTCTCCGGTGGTGACGGACTGGATTCCAACGGAACCATGGAGATCTCAGGCGGCACCGTATTTGTGGACGGTCCCACAGACAGCGGCAATGCAGCGCTCGATTCAGACACGGCCTACGTGATAACAGGCGGTACGGTCATCGCAGTCGGTTCTTCGGGAATGTTTGAATCTCCTTCAAACTCCTCCAC
>JAEENL010000054.1 GCA_016283775.1 Lachnospiraceae bacterium
TCCCCTATGAGAAAAAGGGAATGCTGATGCTGGGATTCAAGGCATCGGTGGAAAAGCGTGACATCTCGCTTTCGGGTGAAGTAGACTCGGCCAAATGGGTGAAGCTTGAAGAGGCGCCGGAGATGATGCGGCCGGGCAGTATAGCGCAGCAACTGGTACGCGCTGTGATTGCACTGAAGTAATGAATATGAAAAACAGCCATCGATATGACAATAACGATACAGAAAGGATACACATCATGAAAACTCCTATCGATCTTAACAACAAAACGATCCTTGTGACAGGGTGTCCCGGTTTTATCGGGGCAAATCTGGTGCTCCGCCTGCTTAAGGAACTCAGCGGTGGCACAGTCGTGAGCCTTGACAACATGAATGATTATTACGATCCGAAACTCAAGGAATACAGGCTTTCGCTGGTCGAGGCAGCGGCAAAAGAATCCCCTGTTAAGCATGTGTTTGTAAAGGGCTCGATCGCTGACAAGGCGCTTATCGACAAGCTTTTCGCCGAATACAAGTTTGATGTCGTTGTGAATCTCGCGGCACAGGCGGGAGTACGCTACTCCATAGACCACCCGGATGTGTATATCGAGAGCAATATCATCGGTTTTTACAATATCCTTGAAGCCTGCAGGCATTCCTACGACAACGGCGCGAAAGGAGTGGAGCATCTGGTCTACGCGTCATCGAGTTCGGTATACGGCGGAAACAAAAAGGTGCCGTTCTCGACGGATGACAAGGTGGACAACCCTGTGAGCCTCTATGCGGCGACCAAGAAGAGCAACGAGCTTCTTGCGCATTCATACAGCAAACTTTACAACATACCGTCCACGGGACTCAGGTTTTTCACCGTTTACGGACCCGCGGGACGTCCGGATATGTTTTATTTCTCGGCAACACAGAAGCTCGCAGCGGGCGGAACGATAAAGATATTCAACTACGGCAACATGAAGCGTGATTTCACCTATGTTGACGACATTGTGGAGGGCATCCTTCGGGTGATGAAGGGCGCACCCGAAAAAAAGAACGGTGAGGACGGGCTTCCTGTGCCTCCGTACGCGGTTTACAACATCGGGGGCGGTCAGCCGGAAAACCTGCTGGACTACGTAGCTACGCTGCAGGAGGAGCTTTTGAGGGCAGAGGTACTTCCTGCGGACTATGATTTTGAGGCTCATCGCGAACTTGTCGGAATGCAGGCGGGAGATGTCCCTGTGACATACGCGGATTCCGAGGCTTTGGAGCGAGATTACGGCTTTACTCCTAAGATCGGGATCAGGGAAGGACTTGGAAAGTTTGCAGACTGGTACGCTTCTTACTATGGGAAGAGTACAAAATAAGCAAAAACTTTAGGAGCGCGCTATGCATTGTGAAGAAAAGTATTTTGAGATATACGGAAAAGAGCCCGAAGCGGTTGCGTTCTGCCCTTACAGGATATCGCCGCTCGGAGCGCATGTGGACCACCAGAACGGCAAGATCAACGGCCTTGCGATAGACAAAGGCATTCATATCGCATACAGCATCAAGCACAACGGTGTCATTGAACTTCAGAGCCTGCAGTTCCCAAAACGTGCGCAGTTCCATGTGAACAGCATCGAGGAGGAAAAAGTGGGCGACTGGGCGGATCACTGCCGCGGTGCCGCAAAGATGCTCGGAGAGAAATACAAGCTTAAAATGGGACTCAGCGGTGTCATCGAGGGCACTCTTCCCATCGGAGGCCTTTCTTCGTCAGCTTCCGTGATAATCGCTTTTCTTTCCGCACTCGCGGCTGTGAACGATATCGAGCTTGAGGAGTGGGAGACCATCATGATGGCCAAAGCCGCCGAAAACAGGTACGTAGGCGTGAACTGCGGAAAGCTCGACCAGTCCTGCGAGGTGCTCTGCAAAAAAGACAGCCTGCTCTATCTCGACTGCGCGGATGATTCATATTCGCTGATACCGTGGACGGGAAAGAAATTTTCCATTGCGGTGTTTTTCAGCGGTCTGGAGCGCTCGCTCAAAAACAGCGCCTACAACCTGAGGCAGGATGAATGCAAGGCTGCGGCATATGTACTTATGGCGCATGCCGGACTCCCTTACGGAAAATTCAAGGATGCTGTGCTTCGTGATGTGCCTCGTGACGTTTTTGAAAAGTATGCCGATATGCTCCCGGAAAACTTCCGCAAGCGCGCAACTCATTTCTTTGGTGAGACGGAACGCGCGGAAAAGGGCGCCGAAAGCTGGAAAAAGGGTGACATTGAGGCCTATGGCAGATTGGTGTTCGCATCTGGTGAAAGCTCCGTGAAAAATTATGAATGCGGCTGTCCTGAGCTTATAAAGCTTTATGACATAATGTGCTCCACAGACGGCATATACGGCGGACGTTTTTCGGGCGCAGGCTTTAAGGGATGCTGCATGGCGCTTGTGGATCCCGGGAAAGAAGAGAGCATCCTTGAAAACGTGGAAAGCAAATACCTTGAGGCATTTCCGGAATTAAGGGGAAAATACCTCGGGACCATCTGCCACTCCGCAGACGGAGTTAAGCTTGGAAGACAGTGATGCAGCATTTTGACCGGAGGAAATAGGACCGTTACTCCTGACGGAGTAACAATGATAGCGCTCAAAGCCGCGGGGCTCTCCGTGGCAGAGCCACGGAGGAAATATGAAAACAATAATCCTTGCCGCAGGCTATGCGACGCGGCTTTACCCCTTGACTAAAAACTTCCCGAAGCCCCTTTTGAAGGTCGGCGGGAAGCCTATACTTGACTGGCTTATAGAAGATATAGGAGACAGATCCGAAGAATTCCTTGTGGTGACAAACCACAAATTTGCAAAGCATTTTGAAGATTGGGCAAAGACAAGAAAAGAAAAGATAACGGTGATAGACGACGGTACCGAGACAAACGAGACAAGGCTCGGAGCCGTGAGAGATATCAGGCTTGCACTTGCCGGGGATCAAGACTATCTTGTCATGGCAGGCGACAATGTCCTTGATTTCAGTCTTGTTCCCTTCATTGACTATGCCGTTTCCAAAGGTACTTCCTGCGTGATGTGCCATGAAGAGAACGACCTTGCAAAGCAGCAGAGGACCGCCATCATCACGCTTGACGAAAACGGAAAGATCACAAGCTATGAGGAAAAACCCAAGGTACCCAAGGGAAATCTTGCCGTTCCTCCTTTTTACTACTACAAAGCAAATGACATCAAAAGGATCGACGAGGCACTCTCTGACGGTTGCGGATATGACGCTCCGGGAAGCTTCGCGGCATGGCTCAGCAAAAAGATAACGATGCATGCCTGGCGTATGACCGGAAGCCGCCACGACATAGGTGACATGGCTTCTTACGAAGCAGTACGAGACAGTTATCAAGGGCCAAACCGGGACTTTAGTCTGACAATTCAGTAAATTTTCATGTGAAATATTCACAAACTGTTCATTTTTTCAACATACCACGTTCAAATTTACGTGGTATCATTCTTGTCAGAGGAACAAGAAAGTTCCCAACTGAATACGCTGACAAGATTTTTCATAAATTAAAGCCCATCAGTTTCCCTCCCCCTCTGGTGGGCTTCTCCTCTGTCTAATAACCGGCACTTTGTGCCGGCGCAATTTTTAAACGGCCGGTTCTTTCGGCCGTTAAAAAATACCCCGACGTTTTCGGTCGGGGTATTTTTATTTTTTTGCCTATTTTTCTTCCGGCATAACGATCGCGATGTGTGCTTCGTCAAGCTGCTTCTGGGTAACTTCTGCGGGAGCGCCCATCATGATATCCTGGGCGGTCTTGTTCATAGGGAACGGGATGATCTCGCGGATCGACTCGTCGCCTGTGATGAGCATCACCATACGGTCAACTCCGGGAGCAATGCCTCCGTGCGGCGGTGCGCCGTAGCAGAACGCGTTGTACATTGCGGGGAACTTTGCCTTTACGTCCTCCTCGCCGAGACCGACGATGCGGAATGCTTCGATCATTATCTCGGGATCGTGGTTACGGATGGCGCCGGATGAAAGCTCTACGCCGTTGCATACGAGGTCGTACTGGTATGCCATGATCGAAAGAGGATCCTGGGTCTTTAACGCGTTCAGGCCGCCCTGGGGCATTGAGAAAGGATTGTGGCAGAACTCGAGCTGGCCCGATTCCTCACCGATCTCATACATCGGGAAATCAACGATCCAGCAGAATTCGTAAACATCTTTCTTCATATGGCCTTCTGCGGTAGCGCCGAGGAAGCGGCGGAGTACGCCTGCGGTCTTTTGCGCGGTGAGAAGATCACCTGCGGCAATGCCTACGAAATCACCGTTCTTGAGCTTCAGGGCATCGATCACAGCCTGCTTTCTGTCTGCAAGGAACTTGGAGATGCCGCCTACAAATTCTCCGTTTTCGTCAACTCTGAACCAATATGTCTTCTGTGCGGTGGCAACTTCGACATCTGCGATCATAGCGTCGATCTGCTTTCTGGTCGCGTTGTAACGGTCGCATACGACAGCCTTGATCTTTTTGCCCTTGAAAGGCTCAAAGCCGCAGTCTTCCATGACGGAAGTGGCATCTGTGAGTACAAGGTCTATGCGGAGGTCCGGCTTATCCGAACCGTACTTGTCCATAGCTTCAAGATAGGGGATACGTACAAAAGGAGCCTTTGAAGCGCTCTTGTAAACACCATGCTTTGCAAATACGGGCGGGAGAACGTCCTCGATAACTGCGAAAACATCTTCCTGACTCGCAAAAGCCATCTCCATGTCAAGCTGGTAAAATTCTCCCGGGCTTCTGTCGGCGCGGGCGTCCTCGTCACGGAAGCAGGGCGCTATCTGGAAATATCTGTCAAAGCCTGATGCCATGAGGATCTGCTTGAACTGCTGAGGAGCCTGGGGAAGAGCGTAAAACTTTCCCGGATGGTTTCTTGCGGGAACAAGGTAGTCACGCGCACCCTCGGGGGAAGAGCAGGTGAGGATGGGAGTGGTGATCTCGAGGAAACCGTGGTCGGTCATTGCCTGACGAAGCTCGGAAACGATCTTGCTGCGAAGCACGATCTTTTTCTTTACTTCGGGATTACGAAGATCGAGATATCTGTATTTGAGCCTTGTATTTTCATCTGCGTCCTTTGATTTGTTGATCTCAAAAGGAAGCGCATTGTAAATGCATTTTCCGAGGATCTCTATCTTGTCGGGGATCACCTCGATGTCACCGGTGGGAAGGTTGGGATTCTTTGAAGAACGCTCCCTGACTGTGCCGGATACGCTGATGGTGGTCTCTTTGTTGATCGAATCTATGACATCCATCATTTCTTCGGTCTCGATCACTATCTGTGTCGTGCCGTAAAAATCGCGGAGGATGACAAATCCGAGGTTTTTGCTGACCTTACGGATATTTTCGAACCAACCCGCGAGCGTAACGCTCTGGCCCACATTTTCAATGCGGAGCTCGTTACAATTGTGTGTTCTGGATTGTACCATAACGATTGTCCTTTCATAAATTTGGATTCTAACCAAATATTTTAGCATAAGTCGCTCCTCATTTGCAACAGAAAAGTGGTTGTAGTCCTTCGGGAAAAATGTTACAATACACAAATATGAAAAATGTAAGAGAACTGATAAAAACATTAAAAAACGCCGAAAACGTCGACCGGCTCAATGCTCTCAGAGAGGACATGGCAGGGCTTATACCCGAGATCCGCGTGATGTTTGATTTTGACCAGAAGTCGCTGTTTCACCAGTACGACCTCTGGATCCATTCGCTACATGTGGTGTGCGGACTGCCGCGGGATATCGACGACGACATGCTCTATCTCGGGGCGCTGCTCCACGATATAGGAAAGCCCGCGATGGCGGCATATTCGGGAAAGCCGTGCGATCACGCCCTGCATTTTAAGGGGCATCCCGTAAAAAGCTTTGAGATCGTAAAAAACGAGATTTTGCCCAAGTTAAAAAACGACGGTTTCACCGGGGAAGAGCTTGACCGCCTGCTTTTTTATGTGGAGCATCACGACGATGATCTGTCGATCACCCGGAAATGTGTGATGAAATACGTCAAAATGCAGAACATCGCCGTTTTCAAGCGCCTCCTGATGCTTGAGATATCGGACGCTGAGGCGCATGTGAGCAAGCCCATCATAGTAAAAAGGATAAATACCTGCAGAAGCCTTCTTGACGGCTTTGCGGACGAACTATTGAAGATAGAAAGAGATAAGATATCATGAAAGGTTTTAACCTGATAAAGGGAATAATCGCCGCCCGCGGCAAGGTGGTAAACAACACGGAAGAATCCGCAAAGACAGCTCACGAAAAAGAGGAACGCACGGAATACTGGAAAAAACACCCGGATCCTCAGGCGGTGCGAGAGACATGGATGACGCTGAACGGCGTGTGGTCGCTGAATCACAAGCCGATCAGAGTGCCGTTCTGCCCGGAGGCAGAGCTTTCCGGATTCATGGGCGACAAGGACGAGCTTTCCGAGCACATGTACTACAAGACGAGCTTTACCGTCGACAGAGCAATAGTGAAATGGAAAAACACCCGTTTCATGCTGCATTTTGACGGAGTCGACCAGAAATTCACAGCCACTTTGAACGATATGCCGATAGGCTTTCACGAGGACGGCTACAGCAAGGCGGTCTTTGACGTTACCGACGCGATCGTGCTGAAAAAAGAGAATGTGCTGAAGGTCATCGCCGTTGACAAGCTCGACAAGTCGCTCCCTTACGGAAAACAGAAGAAAAAGCGCGGAGGCATGTGGTATACGCCCTGCAGCGGCATCTGGAAGAGCGTGTGGCTTGAAGCCGTGCCGGAGCGTCACATCACCGGTCTGGAATTCCGCACCACGCTTAATTCACTGCATATCGACATGAATTTCAACGATTTCCCTGCGGAGACCGTAAAGATCAAGATCTCGGCGCCCGTCATCCTTTCCGATCTTGACAAGAACGTCGGAAACGATAAAAACGAAGTCGCTACAGTGCTCGCAAGGATCGATCAGGAGATCATGAAGAATGGAATGGATATCGACCTTTCCACGGTCTTCCTCGGCCCCGGACGTCCCATACCTGTCAAAAACTGGAGCTGCGGCGAACCCTGGCTGTATTTTGTGACCATAGAAGCGGGAGAAGATTCTCTGCAGAGCTATTTTGGCTTAAGGACTGTCAGCATCAAAAAGATTGGCGGCGTGAAGCGTATCTTTTTGAACGATCGCCCGGTATTTTTCCATGGTGTGCTGGATCAGGGCTATTTCACTGACGGGCTTTATCTCCCTCGCGAAGAGGAAGAGTACGAGCGTGACATCCTCAGGATGAAAAACCTGGGCTTCAACATGCTCAGAAAACACGTGAAAGTGGAATCCGACTGGTTTTACTATTACTGCGACGTACACGGGATGCTCGTCATGCAGGATATGGTTAATTCCGGCACTTACAGGTATCTTCGCGACACCATTTTCCCCACGTTCGGCTTCAAGATAAACGACGAAAAGCTTCGTGCGGTGAGCAGTAAGAGGCGCCACAATTTCATGCAGCATGTGAAAAATGTGAGAAATGCCGTATTCAACCACCCGAGTGTCGTATGCTACACCATCTTCAACGAGGGCTGGGGACAGCACACGAGCGCGCATTATTTCAAGCTTCTCAGGATAATCGACGACACGAGGCTCATAGACACGGCTTCCGGATGGTTTTCCGGCGCAGAGAGCGATTTTGACAGCCGGCATATCTATTTCCACCTGGAAAAGATCGGCCCGAAGGAAAACCAGCACGGCAGACCCATCATCATCTCGGAATGCGGCGGCTATTCCTATGCTGAAAAGGGCCATATGCAGAAGGTCACAAAGACCTATGGCTACGGCATCTGCAGGTCAAAAAAAGAGCTCACGGGAAAGATCGTGAAGCTCTATGATGACATGATAATCCCCGGCATCAAGGCAGGCGTCGCGGGCTGCATCTACACGCAGCTTTCGGACGTCGAGGACGAGATAAACGGCATATACACATATGACCGCGAGGTGCTGAAGGCAGACAAATCAAAGCTTGTCGCAGTACGCGACAGGATCGACGACGCGCTGATACGCGCGTGCTCGGTCAAAGAAGATTAGTGATGCTTGACATGGCTTTGGCTTTTTCGCCTATCTCTTTGCGATGGGCTCTTAAATAGTCCTGGAGCATGTCGATCTCTTCCTGCGTAAAGCCCTTTGCAAAGTTGATATCGCAGTCGGGGAGACCGCCTTCGGCAAAGTCGTCGCCGCGTTCAAAACGCACGGAAACGTAGGGCTTTCCGTCTTTTACCACAAGGGATGAGTATGTGAGTTTCATTTCTTCGTTCGGATTCATGGCAGAGTCCTTTCGGAAAATGCGACATTAAGTAACAATAGTTATATCGGCAATTATACAGGAATAATGATATTTTGGCAAACAACGGAGGACTTGAAAAATGAAGATCGTTTTTCTTGAAACGGCAACTTTGGGCGATGACGTGAACATCGACAAATTCACGGAATTGGGCGAGGTCATACGCTTTGACCTTACAAAGACGGATGAGATCGCACCCCGCATAGGCGATGCGGATGTGGTGGTGATAAACAAGCTCCCGATGAACGAGAGCACCATAGGCACGTGCGGGAACTTAAAGCTCATCTGCCTCACGGCTACAGGCACGAACAACATCGATTTTGACTATACCGACAAAAAGGGCATAGCTGTGCGGAATGTACGGAGTTATTCCACGGAATCCGTTGTGCAGCATACTTTTTCGACATTTTTCTATCTGTATGAAAAACTGAATTATTATGACAACTACGTAAAATCCGGAGATTACGCTAATGCGCCGTTTTTCTGCCATATCGAGGAAAAGTTCCACGAACTCTTCGGAAAGCGCTGGGGCATCATCGGACTTGGCGAGATAGGACACCGTGTGGCTCAGGTGGCGCAGGCTTTCGGATGCGAAGTGGTTTATTATTCGACGAGCGGAAAGAACAATGACGCCGTTTTCAAGCGTGTGGGGCTTTCCGAGCTTCTTGCGACGAGTGATGTCATCTCGATCCATGCGCCTCTGAATGACGATACACAGGGGCTCATAAACGCTGAGACGCTGAAATTCTGCAAGCCCACGGCATATCTCATAAACATGGGACGCGGACCGATCGTGGATCAGGACGCGCTTGCTGATGCGCTGAAGAACGGAAGGATCGCGGGCGCTGCGCTGGATGTGCTTAAAAACGAACCCATGGAGCCCGAAAACCCGCTCCTTGAGATACAGGACTCCAAGAAACTCATCATAACACCGCATATCGCCTGGGCTACCGTCGAGGCGAGACAACGCTGTGTGGAGGCAGTTTTTCAAAATATCAAAAAGTTCAAAGAAAGTTAAAAATTTGTACAAAAATGTTTGACAATGGCTTGAAATAGTGATACTATCTGAACCGTGGGCAATAGTGCCCGCGAGACATTTCTATATTTTTTGGAGGACTTCAAAAATGCATAAGGGTACAGTTAAGTGGTTCAATAACCAGAAGGGTTATGGTTTCATCTGTGATGAGAATGGCAAGGACGTATTTGTTCATTACTCAGGGATCAACATGGAGGGCTTCAAGTCCGTTGAGGAAGGCGCTGCTGTTGAATTCGATATCACAGAAGGTCAGAAGGGACCTCAGGCTATCAATGTAACAAAGTGCTGATCAAGTAAGTATTCAATGTACCTTTTTCATATATAAAGCAATTTATAGGGGAAATAGCTATATTGTAAAACAAATTTGAGAAGACAGGAAAGGGAGGATCTTACGACATAAGTCTTAAGCGTCCTCCTTTTTTCAAGGAGGTAAATATGTCATCAACATTTATCATGGATCATCCGCTCATCAGACACAAGATCGGCCTCATGAGGGACAAGAACACTTCGACTATGGAATTCAGGGCATTGGTCACCGAGGTGGCTATGCTGATCTATTATGAGGCAAGCCGCAATCTCCAGCTTGCCGACAAGGTCATCGAGACTCCGCTCGTAAAGACGACGGTAAAGGAGATCTCCGGCAAAAAGCTCTGCGTGGTTCCCATTCTCCGTGCGGGAATGCAGATGGCGGAGGGCGTGCTCCGTCTCACTCCCAACGCAAAAGTGGGACATATCGGTCTTTACCGTGATGAGGAGACTCTTGAGCCTCATGAGTATTTCTGCAAATTACCAAAGGACATCGTTGACCGTGAGGTATTTGTGGTGGATCCCATGCTTGCGACAGGCGGTTCGGCAGATGCTGCGATCACGCTTCTCAAGCGCCGCGGTATAGAGAAGATCCGTTTCCTTTGCCTCATTGCTGCGCCCGAGGGTGTCGAAAGGCTTCAGAAGGCTCATCCCGATGTTGATATCTACATCGGAGCGCTTGATGAAAGACTCAATGAAAACGGCTATATCCTGCCCGGTCTTGGAGATGCGGGAGACAGGATCTACGGAACAAAATAAATACAGGAGGCGCTTATGCAGGAAGTATATGATTTTTTGAAAAACGCGGAAACCTATTACCTTGCGACCGTTGAAGGCGATCAGCCCAGAGTCCGTCCTTTCGGGACGATAGACTTGTTTGAAGGCGGGCTTTACATTCAGACCGGACGCAAAAAAGACGTGGCAAAGCAGCTTTACAACAATCCCAAGGCAGAGATCTGCGCTTTTAAGGACGGAACATGGCTCAGGATCGCTTGCAGGCTTGTTGCGGATGACAGGCGTGAAGCAAGAAAGCATATGCTTGACGCATATCCTTCGCTCAGGGCAATGTATAACGAGGATGACGGAAACACAGAGGTGTTCAAGCTCACCGATGCCACCGCGACATTTTCTTCGTTTACCGGAGCGCCGAAGACAGTTAGATTCTGATATTCGGGGTACTTTGCGGAACCTGTCCCGCAAGGAACGGTTTAGCAAATGTTTACTTGCTTATGAAACAGGAATGCTGTATCATTATGATACAGCATTCTTTTTGATTTGGGGGTTAAGATTGATTGATGGGATACAAGATCCTACTGACAATCCAATTTCTCGGTGTGCTCGGCCTGATGTTCGGATGCTGGATGTTGCTTCGAAACCTGAGGTCGAAGATGCACGGCTTCCTTTTTTTCTATTTTGCTGTTGCCACGTTCAACAGCGGGGGATACCTGTGCCAGATGCTGAGCCACTCCATGCGTGAAGCGATCCTGTGCCAGCAGATATCATATCTTGGCAGGACCTGGGTCCCGCTTGCACTTGCTCTTTTTGTTGCCTCGTACTGTGGGAGAGAGGCGATCACGAGGCTTTATATCATGGGGCCGCTGTTTCTTTTGCATCTTGCTGTCTATATTCTTGTTCTTACTTCAGACTACCAGCATCTTTACTACATCAACCGCTCTTTTTCCGAGGAAGGATTGTTCCCGCATCTTGTATACGATTATGGCATAATGCATGTCGTATATAACTTCATGCTTATTGCATATGCTGTCTACACGTATGTGGAGATGGGGAGAAAACTGAAAAACACCAAGGACCCGGTGACGCGAAAGGGCGGCATCTTTGTGACCGCTGGACTTGTGACGCTCTCGCTCTTCTTTGTGGCGGAACTGTTGGATCTCGGCAGGGAATATGACATGATCCAGCTCGGATATGTTTTCTCAGCCATCTTTTTCTATATCGCGCTCATCCGTTATGATATCCTTGATACCAGAAAACTTACAAGAGACCTTGTCATAGACAGATTGTCAGAACCTATCGTTGCAGTTGACGAGAGGGGGATGATAGCTTATTTCAACAAACCCGCTCTGAGACTGTTTCCTGATCTTGCAAACAAGGAAAACAGTGTGGCGGAGCAGCTTGAGGCAATAACCGGAAAAGACGAGATCATAGAGTTTGACAGCAGAAAGCTGCAGCCTCGAAAGACCTCGCTCATGAGAAGCGGTGGAGTTGCGGGCTATGCATACACTTTCTCCGATGAAACGGAACGCATTTCCTACACGGAACGCCTTGAAAAAGAAAAGTCGAGGGCGGATCTGGCGAACAAGGCAAAATCGGATTTCCTCGCGAGGATGTCCCATGATATAAGAACACCCATCAATGCCATTCTCGGTATGGACGAGATGATCCTCAGAGAGTGCAAAGAGCCCGAGACGGTCAATTTTGCAAACGACATAAGAAAAGCGGGGAACACGCTTCTCCTCATCGTAAACGACATTCTTGATCTGTCAAAGATCGAGGAAGGAAAGATGGAGATCGTTCCCACGGATTACGAGCTTGCGTCGCTTATCGGTGATGTTTCGCTGCTGATCCGCGAGCGCGCCGAAGAGAAAAAACTGAAATTTGAGATCACGGTAAACGAAAATATCCCGCATCTCCTGCACGGTGACGATATCCGCATCAAGCAGTGCGTGATCAATCTCCTGACAAACGCCGTAAAATACACAAACGAAGGAAGCATCAGGCTTTCCGTTGACTATATCGAGAAAGAGCATGGGAAGATAGACCTCAAGATAAAGGTCAGCGATACGGGAATAGGCATGAAGCCCGAGGATCTGAAGCATCTGTACGATCCTTACAAACGGTTTGACGAGGAAAAGAACCGCGGCGTCGAGGGCACAGGGCTTGGAATGGATATCGTCGGAAAGCTTCTCGGACTCATGGGAGGCAAGCTCAGTGTCGATAGTGAATACGGCAAGGGATCGGTATTCTCCTTCTCGCTTGAGCAGGATGTTGTGGAGGAGACACCTGTCGGAAATATCAGCGCCCGACTTGTAAAATACTACGGCGATCAGAATGAATATCACGAGCTGTTCCACGCACCCGCTGCGAGAATCCTGGTTGTGGACGACAATGAAGTGAACCTCACCGTTATAAGGAACCTGTTAAAGAAAACGGATATCA
The DNA here is from genome assembly GCA_016283775.1 of Lachnospiraceae bacterium. Classification (GTDB taxonomy): domain Bacteria; phylum Bacillota; class Clostridia; order Lachnospirales; family Lachnospiraceae; genus RGIG3528. The sequence goes on from JAEENL010000054.1 coordinate 12,817, forward strand.
CGGTGGATACGGCGCTGTCTGGACCCGAAGCGGTCAATGCCTTTAAGAACGCGGATTACGACGGTGTGTTCATAGACCACATGATGCCCGGCATGGACGGTATGGAAACGCTTGCGGAGATCAAAAAGATCGAAAAATCTGCCGGAGTTCCTTGCATAGCACTTACCGCAAATGCTATCGCGGGCGCAAGGGAAATGTACCTTTCCGCAGGTTTTGCGGGATACCTTTCAAAGCCTGTGGAGGCAAGCCTCCTTGAAAAGACTCTGATCGAGATCCTACCGCCTTCAAAGGTGGTTATCACCAAGGAAGTGGTAAAACAGGCAGAACATGCGCCGGCACATGAGGATACGCACAAAGCCGAGCCCAGCCCGGCAAAAGCACCCGAGCGTCCCGTGCACAAGCCTGTGATGCTCTATATCGATGGAATCGACATAGACAGAGGCATCCAGATATGCGGAAGCAAAAAGGTGTATGAAGGCGTATTAAAGGTGTTCAGCCGCACAGCCGATAAATATGCCGATGAGATACAGGAATTCTTTGACGCCGAGGACTGGGAAAACTATGTGATAAAAGTCCACGCTTTAAAGAGCTCCGCCCGCACCATAGGCGCGAATGAGCTGTCTGAGCGCGCTGCAAGACTTGAGCGCGCCGGAAAGACCGATGCTATCACCTACATCCGCGAGAACACCGAAGATGTCATTTCCGACTATCGCCTTCTCGCAAAACAGATAGAAGCATGCCTTCCGGAAGAAGGATGAGATAACTGAGAAAACTCCCCACAGTTGTGCACGGGACACACCCTGGACATCTGTGGGGATTTTTTTGTCCTTTACTTAATCGTTTTCGTAAAATTTTACTACGCGAATTTACCCCTGTTTTTATAGAAAATGCACAAAAACAACCCCTGCATATAGGATAAATTATTAAATATAAACAAAACCCCCTTGACATTTTATTGTTTTGGTAGTAAATTTTTACCAGCAGTTTACTAATATTTTAGTAAAACGTGTTACATTACGGTTACCCGTAGAAGGAGGCATTATGAATAAGAAACTGATGAAGCTTACAGCTGTCATCGCTACGGCTGCACTTGTTTTCTCGCTTGCAGCCTGCGGGGAGAAGCCCGCTGACAACGGCACGACGACAAATACGCCTGCCGCATCGGCTACACAGGCGCCTGCCGACACAAAGGCTCCGGATGCGACAAAAGCACCCGATCCGACAAAGGCACCCGACGCAACAGCAACTCCCGTACCTACAGAGGCTCCCAAGGAGATCGTTACTTTGAGATGGGGTACTCACTGGGTACAGGGTCTCGATCCCTGGTTCAAGGATGAGGTAACAGGCGAATATGTTATGGCCGAAGATCAAAGAGAGGCCCGCATCGCCGCAGAACAGGCCTGCCTTGAGCAGCTTGGAGTAAAGTTTGAGTATGTTCAGTATGCGGACAATACCACCGTTTCTCTCTTACAGAGCGTAATGGCAGGAAATCCCGTGTGCGATATCGCTGTTCTCTGGGGAGGTTCCGAGAATACGATCCTCGCACAGAACATCGTAAAGAATCTTGACAACTTTACATATCTCTTTGAAGAGAACGAGTCCATGAGCTGGATGCTTGACGCTCCTCTTTACGGACATCACTATCTTTTGAGCGATGTCGTAAGATTCATGCCCAGATGGCCCCTTTGCTACAACATCTCGATGATCGAGGCTGTTGACAGCTTAAAGGATGCCAACGGCAACACCATTTATCCCAACACTCTCTTTGATGAGGGCAAGTGGACATGGTCTACATTCAAGGATTATCTTGAAAAGATCGACGCGTTCTACAAGAGCAACGACAAGATCGACGCATATTACACAGACACACGTTTTGCAACCCTTTCCGCTGCATATTCCGCAGGCGCTGCGATCTACGGCGCAGACGGACTCGGTGTTGAGTCTCAGGGCATGAAGGATGCATGGGCATTCATAAAGAGTCTTCTTGATGCAGGTCTCATCACAGTTGAGCTTTATGATGACGGTTACACACCCGGCTGGTGCTGGCCCGCTTATCACCTTCAGGACGGGCAGACAGTATTTGCAGACGCTCCCGACTGGCTCATCAATGGTGCCGCAAGCGGATGCGCCGACAGAGGCGAGTCCATCGGTATCGTTCCCTGGCCGAGAAGCGACAAGCTGGCTGCTGACGATGACGCTTATTCACAGGCTATGACTGTGGGCGATTCCATCTGCATCCTCAAGGGTATCGATGACAAGACCACAGAACTTGCCATCAAGGCTCTTATGCTCTTCACAGAAGTTTACAACTGCGAACTCGGCGGCGTTGACACCTTCGAGGAGTACCTTGAAGCAGCATCCGCACAGCAGGCTGCAGCATACGGCTTTGATATCTTCCATGAGAAGATAGGTGATTCCATCCTCAATTCCTTCCAGTACCTTACAGAAAAGGTTCAGGGCGGTAACGATTACTCCGATCTCCTCGGATTCCGTGTTATCTGGGATGATGTCATCGGAAAGTCATATTTCGGTATCGACGGATATGCATCCTACGATGTTTCCATCGCTCAGGACATCAACAAGTTCTCGGACAAGATCTCCGAGATGGAAAAGATCCTTTCGGGCGACAAGCCGAATGATAACGTAAAGCCTACCGTAAGCCATGTCGATCCCGTTGCCGTTCCTGTAGGAACAAAAGAAGGCGACGCTATCTGGGCTCAGTATGTTTCCGCTACCGACAACATTGACGGAGAGCTTCCGATGTCTTCATGTGTTTTTGAATGGAACGACGGCTTCAGCCCTGATATCTTCAACACAGTAGGTTACTATCATAGAGCATTCAAGGCTCGTTTCAATGATAATGCCGGAAACAGCGACTACAACACCCTCAGCATTTATGTTTACAATCCGGACAACAAGACCGCTCCTGTTGTAAACGTTGGTGACACCATCCCCGAGATCGAGCTCAACGCAGACGTTAACGCGATCAAGTGGGCAGGCGAGGGCGGACTCATCGCTTCCGCTACCGATGCGGACGGACTTGACGTTTCCGCAAATGTTGTACCCGATCTTTCAACACTCGATACATCAACAGCAGGCACATACACCGTTAAGCTTACAGTAACGGACTATGCCGGCAATTCAACGGAAGCCACTGTAACAGTAAACGTTGTGGCTCCCGCAGCAAACTGATCTGAAATGACCCCGGGAAGCCCGGTCGGGCCGGGCTTCCTTTTTCCCGGGACGGAGATTCGAAATGAAAAAGAAGAAAATCATCACTGCGGCGATCGTGATACTTGCGATAATAGTCACCATCGTCGTTGTAAGAAAACTTAACAGAAAAGATTCTGCGGACCTTGGGAGTGAGAGGCTTTCAAGCCTTACATACGAAGAGTCGTACAAAGACTATCTCACGAAAAACGGATATAGCGGCGTCCTTGCGGATTCTCGCATCGATGTCGATATATCCGATTTTTCCGTGGATGCACTTATGCAGGCGGAAATAAAGGACGGGAAGACCTTTACCGGTGAAGAGGGAAAGATCACCTTTTCGTTTGAGTGTTCCGAGGCAGGGTTTTACAATCTGAAACTCACATATCTTCCTACGGCGGGAACGACGTCAGATATCCAGAGACGCATCCTGATAGACGGGGAACAGTGCTATGATGCCCTTTCCCAGATACTTTTCAAGCGTCAGTACAGAGACGAAGAGATAAAGACAAAAAATAAAAACGAGATCAGACCGGGCTCCGAAGAGATCTTTGAGGAGAGAACGGTTTACATAGAAGATTACGGAAGGAGAAACGGCGAACCGCTCCTGCTTTTCCTTTCCGAAGGCGCTCACACAGTGACATTCGAGTCCGCAAAGGAACCCATGGCCATCTGTGCGCTCTCATTTGAGAAAAGACCTGTGCTTCCTTCATATTCCGAGGCGATAGGGAGCCTTATGAGCACTTACGGAGTTTATTCCGGAGAAGCGCTTACGGGTGAAGCCGAAAGAACTGAAGGCATCACAGAATCCATAACAAAAAGTTCATCCTCCATCAACATCAACAAGAATTACTCCGATGCGGAGCTTTCTCCCTATCATCCGTATCACATTCTTTACAACACCATAGGCGGAGACTCCTTCAAGATCTCCGGAGACTATGTCACATGGGAGATAAACGCGCCCGAGACAGGACTTTATTACATCACTTTCAAGGGCAGACAGTCTGCAAAGCGCGGTGTCACATCCTACAGAAGGATGTATGTGAACGGCGTGGTACCTTATGCCGAGGCCGACAAGGTTTCCTTTAACTATTCGGGAGACATGAAAAACTACACGGTCGGCACCGAAGACGGCGAGCCCATGCTTTTCCTGTTGAACAAGGGCAGCAACACAGTAACGCTTGAAGTGGTGCTCGGAGATTTCGGGGCAGTGCTCACGGAAGTCGAAGAGAGCATGTTCAACCTTAACCGCCTCTACTTAAAGACCGTGACGCTCACAGGCACGGCGCCCAGTAAATACATCGATTACGAGATAAGAAAAAAGATAGACGGCTTTGCGGACATCATGTCCACCGAGTCCGACAGGCTTGTAAAGTGCCTTAACGAGATGGTGTACATCACGGGCGAAAAAGGAGAGAACACCACGCTCCTCGAGAAGATGGCGATCGAAGCCGCTGAGCTTGCAAAGGATCCGGAAAGCGTAACAGAGGAGCTTTCGAGATGGAAGAGCAATATCTCCGCGCTCGGCACCTGGGCCGTGAACATTTCCGAAATGCCCCTGGAGCTTGACAGCATACTTCTTTCGGGCAACACGGAAAAACTCCCCGAAGCCACTGCCGGGTTCATGAAAAACGCCTATTACGACGTGATCCGTTTCTTTGCTTCATTTGTGGTAAAGACAAATGAGGTGACAAGCTCAGAGGAATATGACGCAAAAGACGATGACGTGCTCGTTGTATGGATGGTGTCCTCAGGTAAGGAACAGGCTCAGGTACTCCAAAACATGATAGATGAGCAGTTTATCCCGAACTACGATATCCCCGTAAAACTGCAGCTCATCCCGCTGGGAGTGGTACTCCGCGCAGCACTCACAGGCAACGGACCTGATGTGCTTGTGGGAGTGGGACAGGGCACGCTTGCCGATTTTGCGATGAGAAACGCGCTGGTGGACATTTCCGAACTTCCCGGCTTTGAACAGGAGGCCGACAGATTCTATGAGAGCGCGATAACAGGCGCAAGCTACATGGGTGGCGTTTACGGACTTCCCGAGACACAGAACTTCATGATGACTTTCTACAGAAAAGACGTCCTTGACAGCCTCGGTGTGGAAGTTCCGAAGACATGGGAAGAGATCAGAGCACTTATTCCCATCTTACAGAGAAACAATTACGATTTCTATATGCCAAAGACCGAGATCTATTCCTCTATGGTATTCCAGTACGGAGGCGATTTCTATCTCGGAAAAGGCAAAGATTACGGCATCGCGTCGGGACTTACCGATCCTGTGGCGATGGAGGCTTTCAAAAACCTCACCGATTTCTTTACGACCTACAAGCTCCTTGTATCCGCCGATTTCTCAAACCGTTTCAGGACCGGCGAGATGCCCGTGGGCATAACGAATTACACGACATACTGCAACCTCGAGATCTTTGCTCCGGAGATCAAGGGACTCTGGTCCTTTGCACCTTTCCCCGGGACGGAAAAAGAGGACGGCACGATCGACAATACTTTTGTCACCGATACCACTCAGTCGGTAATACTCAACTCCACCGACCACAAGGACGCCGCATGGACATTCCTTAAGTGGTGGACCGGTACGGAAGCACAATTACAGTATGCTACAAAAGTAGAATCAGTCATGGGAACGGCTGCAAGATATGCAGCGGCCGACAAGGAAGTGCTCGCATCACTTCCATGGAGCGCATCGGAATACAGAGCGCTCGCTTCACAGCTTGAGCACACAAAGGGGATCCCCGCCGTGCCCGGAAGCTACATGACGACCAGAATGGTGACATATGCATTTGACGATGTCGTGTCCGGAACCGCAAATCCCAGAGAAACACTGTACTTAAACGTAAAGGCCATAGACAAGGAGCTCTCAAAGAAACGCGCCGAGTTTGGCATAGGAGACTGACGGACTCTGCTACGGAAAGGTTTTGATATGGAAAAGACAATAACAAAAGCAAAAGCAAAAGAAAGCTTTGCCGATGTCTGGAGAAAGCACAGAGCAAAATATCTGATGATCCTGCCTTTTGCGCTGATCTTTGTGACATTTTCGCTGATTCCTGTGCTGGTCGCGATAGTCCTGAGCTTCACGTCCTTCAACATGGCGGAAATGCCAAAGTTCACAGGCTTTGAGAACTATATCTCGCTCATAGTGGATGACGACGTTTTCCTTACCGCGGTAAAGAACACCTTCGTTCTTGCAATAGTGACGGGACCGCTCAGCTACTTCCTCTGCTTTGTGCTCGCTTGGCTCATAAACGAGCTCCCGCCCATCCCCAGAGCGATCCTCACGCTTATCTTTTACGCGCCGTCAATCTCGGGAAACGCATATCTTGTCTGGAAGCTGATCTTTTCATCCGACACATACGGATATGCGAATGCCTGGCTGCTCAAGCTCGGACTTACGGACGACGCGATACTGTGGTTTGAAAATGCGGATTATATACTTCCGATTCTCATAATCGTCCAGCTGTGGCTGAGTCTCGGAGTGAGCTTCCTGTCTTTCATAGCAGGTCTTCAGACCGTGGACAAATCACTGTACGAGGCGGCTGCGGTGGAAGGCGTTAAAAACCGCTGGCAGGAACTGTGGTATATCACACTTCCCAGCATGAAGCCCCAGCTCATGTTCGGTGCCGTGATGCAGATCACAAATTCGCTTTCGATATCGGGCATATCCATAGAACTTGCGGGCTTCCCTTCCGTAAACTATGCCGGACACACGATCCTCACGCACCTTCACGATTACGGCTATGTACGCTATGAGATGGGCTACGCCTGCACTATAGCGGTGGTGCTGTTCTTCATCATGATGCTGTGTAACGTTCTTGTTCAAAAGCTGTTAAGAAAGATTGGTTGATTCCTATGAAGAGAAAACCCGGAAAGATCATAAAGTA
>JAEENL010000055.1 GCA_016283775.1 Lachnospiraceae bacterium
AACTCGATGGAAAAAGGGCAGTGGCAGGCTTCCTCACATAACGGAAGTATATATTGCATTCCGATATACAAAGACAATGCGGAAGGCTACGATCTGATGTTCCGCCGGGCATTGGTTGACAAATACGGCTGGAATACATCAAATATCAAGACCCTGGCGGATATTGAGAACATTCTTGCGGATGCCAAGACAGAAGGCGTTAAATATCCGTTCCTGCTCCAGAAGAAAACGTTGTTTAACAAGTTTTACATCGACAGGTTCGATTTCTTTACCGGCCTTGACAAGTCCGGCTTTGTTGCGGTAGACCGTTACACTAACAATGTGGTCGATACCGTTCTGACGCCCGAGTACCTCGAGTACTGCACTATGATCGCCAGGTGGGCTGAAGCAGGTTATATAAACGAAGCAGAAGATGTGATAAAGGATGACAGGGATTATTCGCCTGAGTCTAAGAACTGGGCGGTTTCGCTTTGGATTGATAATCCTGACAATAACGAAGCAGATCTGCGTTACGGACAGGATGTGACGATTCAGCCTGTTACCGAACGCTGGTTGAATTCCAATTCGACACTCGGTTCCTGCTATTGCATCTCGTCCGACAGTACTGAGGAGCAGGCGATGGCATGCATTGATTTCCTTGGACTCCTGTATACCGATAATTATCTCGCGAACCTTTACACCTACGGTATAGAGGGTGAGGACTTTACCTATAATGAGAACGGTCAGGTTGTTCCGATCGGTGAAAAATACTGTCACAGTATGTGGGAATCGACATCGGCGGCTGTTGTTTCGCCGGTTTTGGGCGAGGCCGTTAACAGGCCCGATCTGTACAAAGCATTTAACAGCGAAGCAAAGATTTCCTGTGCGGCGGGCTTCCGTTTTGACACCGGTGCCGTGAAGACTGAGTATAATGACTGCTGCAATGTATTTGAAAAGTACGGTTTTGTTCTTGAGACAGGCGGCGTAGCTGTGGCAGATGTTGCTTCGACGATCGAGGCTTATCAGGCGGCGCTTGACAATGCCGGATACCAGAAGGTTCTTGCTGAATTCAAAAGACAATATGAGGCCTGGAAATAATACCGATGCGGATAAAGAAAGGATCGTCATCGGTATATACGATTTTGACTTTGAAAGATCGAGCTCGCATACGACAAAACCCGCCCTTCGGGCGGGTTTTGCATGAGGTGATCTATTGTCTGTTCACGTCCATGTCGCTCACGATGTTGTAATACGCACGGGCGGTCTGACGGTAAACGAATATGTAAAAAAGTGAAAATAAAAGGAAACAGGATAAGTTTGTGACCGTAAGGAGCACCGGGTCGGAAGATGCGATAATGTTCAACATCTTGTTCACAAAAGGAAAAGCAAAGGCAAGGTGCAGACCCGCGAGTATGAGCGGCGCAAAGAATACCGTGAGTACCTGGGATTCAACCGTCTTTTTGATCTCTCGTCCGGTCATCCCCACCTTCTGCATTATGCAAAAGCGTCCCTGATCCTCGTAGCCTTCGGATAACTGCTTGTAATAGATTATGAGTGCCGCCGCGGCAATAAACACAATGGAAAGAGCAATACCGAGGAAGAACAGAGCACCATACATCCCAAAAAACTCACTCTTGTTCTCGGCGAAAGAATCAGCCGCACGCCACAGGAAACCAACCGATGTCGTCGACGCGACACTTTGTTCCACCCTCCTCGCCATCTCGATCTGGGAGTTTTCGTCTGTCCCCGAAAGATCAAAACAAACATACTGTTCATAGGTTCCGTCGATCAGGGAATGCTCTGTGTCATCATTCAGCTTGTCAATATACCGCGTTATCTCACCCGTAAATTCCTCCCAGTCAGGGACCACCACAACAAGCAGCGTAACGATGGTCTGCCTGGTGGAAATCTTGAATGGCAGCTTTTTTACAGTCCTTACATTTTTTACCGTTTCACAGCCGTCAAAGGCTATCGTCTTTGCAGAATAGGGCTTGTCACTCGACCAGACGAGCGCTTCGTTTTCAGAAAGTGTCTCGTTGGTACCGGCAATGCGGTTGTAGTCTGCAAGCGATATTATCCCCACCGACCTCACGTTGTTTAACACCAGTTCGGCGTTTTTCTTCCGGTCCACGCCGTTCACATCGATGACTCCGTCGGTGAGCAGTCCGTCAGTCAGATAAATCGAATAGCTGACTACATTTTTTTCCCGTCCTTCGGCTTCTTTGAGAGCTGCCGCAGAGATCTCCGAGAGCGACCTGTCGTTACACTCGGATGCGTCCGCATAATGTACACGAAGCATGATATCGTAAGGATAGTTTCCTCTTATATGCCCCTCGCCGCCAAAATACAGGCAGCTTGTGGAAGACAGCATAACCAGCACCATAGTCGCAAGTACACATATCGACGCAAGTCCCGCTCCGTTCCTCTTCATGCGAAAGACCATTGATGATACCGAAACAAAGTGTTCCGGACGGTAGTAATATTTCTTGTTTTTTTGCAACAGCCTGCACAGCGCGACCGAACCGGCAACGAAGAGCAGATACGTGGCGATAATTACCATGAGCACGGCAGTGAAAAACACTCCTATTGCAGCCAGAGGCGTTTCAATGCTGAGCGCCATATAATATGCCGCTCCCAGTATCAGAAGCCCTGCAAGCGCGAACAGGAAATTTGCCTTAGGCGGCTTCTCTCCGGTCGCCTCACTTCTTAAAAGATCGAGAGGCTTAGAAAGGCTTATCCTAGCAAGCGAGACCAGAAGAAGCAGAGCAAAGATCATACCGAACACTATGACAGTCGCGATCAGGCTGCTCGGATCTATCCAAAACGAATACCCCGATATTTCGCCCGCCATCCGCACAAGGATCAGCTCAGCCAGTTTTGAGAGCAGCAGCCCGACGGCAAGGCCCACGATCAGAGAAACAAGAGCCGTCAGTGTTGTCTCGATCACAAGGATCCTGCTTATATTGACCTTATTCATTCCGAGGATGTTGTAAAGTCCGAATTCTTTGTTGCGCCTTCGCACAAGGAACGAATTGGCATAAAAAAGAAATATCGCGGAAAATACCGCAAGCACTATACATCCGAGCATAAGCACCATGGCTATGGTATCTCCCCCGCGCATGGTATTTATCACCTGGGTATGTGAAAGTCCTCCGAGTATATAAAATATAGTCACCATCCCGGAACATGTGAGAAGATAAGGCACATAGAGACGACTGTTCTTTCTCATCCCGTCAATGGCAAGCCTTAAGTAAAAGCCAAGTTTCATGCCTTTTCACCTCCCGTCGTAAGTACGGTGAGGGTATCCTGGATCTTCTGGTAAAACTGCTCATTGTTGTCATTTCCTCGATAGAGCTGATGGTATACTTCGCCGTCACGTATGAACAGCACACGTGTCGCATGGCTCGCCGCCTTTACGCTGTGCGTTACCATGAGGATCGTCTGTCCCTTTTTGTTGACTTCGGAAAAAAGTCCGAGAAGCTCATCGGTCGAGCGGGAATCAAGCGCTCCGGTAGGTTCGTCCGCAAGAAGGAGCTTGGGATCCGTGATGAGTGCCCTTGCCACTGCAGCGCGCTGCTTCTGGCCTCCCGACACCTCGTAGGGATATTTTTTGAGAAGCGTGTCGATACCAAGTTCCTGTGCTATGGGCTTGAGCTTTCCCGCCATATCCTTATAGTTCCTGTTTGCAAGAACCAGAGGCAGATAGATATTGTCCTCCAGAGTAAAAGTGTCAAGCAGGTTGAAATCCTGGAACACAAAGCCCAGCTGGTCCCTTCGGAATGCGGCTATCTCCTTTTCGGGAAGATCCGCGGTGTCGACTCCGTCGAGAAGCACCGTGCCCGAAGTCGGGCGGTCAAGTACCGCAAGGAGATTTAACAGTGTGGTCTTACCGCTTCCGGACTCTCCCATTATAGCCACATATTCGCCCTGCTCCACCGTAAAGGTGACGCGGTGCAGCGCCTCCACCTGCTGTGTTCCGAATCTTGATGTATATACCTTTCTAAGGTCTGTTACTTCCAAAATGCTCATAAGCGTCCTCCGATATGATTTATGCGCTTATAATAGCAAAAGGGAAAATGATATGCCCTCGATTTGGCTTACATTTTCCCGCCCGTTTCTTACGTTTTTGTAAGGTTCTATTCTGCCGTGAGTTTTTTTCGTGAGAGCCCAAGCTTTACTACTGTGCCGATTCCGGGCTCAGATTCCACTTTCAAAGTGTGCCCGAGTTTTTTGCACACTCTGCCGCAAAGATACAGGCCGAGCCCGCTCGCGCGCTTATCCGTGCGCCCGTTGTTTCCTGTGTATCCGTGTTCAAAGATCCTCGGAAGATCGGATGGGTCTATACCTATGCCTGTGTCCTGTATGCAAAGCACCGCAGGCTCTTCAAGATATATCGATATCTTTCCTTCCGGCGTGTATTTCAGCGCGTTTGATATGATCTGCTCAAGCACGAAGGAAAGCCATTTTTCATCTGTCAGGACGCGTATCCCCGAGGGCTTCAGTTCCAGTGAAAGATGCCTTTCGATAAACTCACGTGAGAACTTCTTTACGGCGCCTTTGACAATGGGATCAAGATCGTATTCACGAAGCACGTAATCATTTGTCGTCGAGTCGAGCCTTAAATATGCAAGCACCATCTCAACATATCTCTCTATGCGCCCGAGTTCCGCCGTAAGACGCCTCGAAAGCTGCGTATCTTCATTCTGCAAAGTGAGACGCATAGCGGCTATCGGTGTTTTTATCTGGTGTGCCCACAGTGTATAATACTCGACCATCTCGTCAAATTTGGCAAAAGATGCGGTCTCCCGGGTCCTTTCCGCCTCTCGCAGCATGATTATGATCCGTCTGTAATCTTCGTCATCCACACTCTTTGCTTCAGGAAGCATCTCCTCCGTGAGCGCTTCGGTCAACGCCGAGAGTATTTTATGCTTTTCATATGCTTTTATACCCGAAACTATCACCCAGACAAGCCATATCATGGCACTGACGGCAGAAGGATAGATCGCGGCACCTGCCGGCAGATCGTAAAGTATGAACGTGGCCGCAAACACCACCGCGCAAAGCACAAAAACAATAATGCCCGACGCTTTTTCGCGTATCCGTTTCAGTAAAAACCTGATCATTCTATAAGATACCCCATACCGTGTTTTGTAAGGATAAAATCGGGAAGTCCCGCAACATCCAGTTTCTTTCGGAGTCTTGCTATGTTCACGGTAAGCGTGTTGTCATCCACAAATTCATCCGATTCCCAAAGTAGTTCCATGAGTTTTTCACGGCTCACGATCTTTCCCTTCTGCTGCATCAGTCCCAGAAGGATGCGGTATTCGTTCTTTGTAAGGTCGACCTTCTCTCCCTTGTAGACAAGCGAGCCGTCACCGGTGTTGAGCACCGCGCCCCTGTGTTCTATGATCGACGAGGACTGCCCAAAATCATAGGTGCGCCTCAGGATCGCGTTTATCTTTGCCATGAGCACGCTCTGGTCAAACGGCTTCGCTATGAAGTCATCCGCCCCCATGTTCATCGCCATGACGATGTTCATGTTGTCGCTTGCGGAAGATATGAATATAATGGGCACTTTTGAAATGTTTCTTATCTCCCTGCACCAGTGATAACCGTCGTAGCAGGGCAGCGAAATATCGAGCAGCACAAGCTGTGGGGCACAGGCCGTAAACTCCGAAAGCACTTCTCTGAAATTCTTCACACAGACCGTCTCCATATCCCACAACGCTGTCTGCGCCGCTATTGCCTCAGCTATGCCACGGTCGTCCTCAACAAGGAAAATCTTATACACCGTAATACCCTCCAAGAAAAAAAGCCGCGATGAGCCCAAGCCCATCGCGACCGCTCATGATGCGAGTATATCACAGTGCGGGTAAGCGCGCAACCACTGACACTTAATGCATTTTGTATTGGTCATCTTTCCAGAGAAGCCTGCCGTTTTTGTCATAGATCTCTGTTCTGTCCTCGTCACCGTATCCCGCTTCAAAGATCATCGTGGAATATTCTACGATCTTAAATCCGTTCTTTGTGTAGATCTCGGTGCGGAAGGTCAGATCCTTTTCGAGTGAAAGCCCCTTTTCCAGCGTGATCGTCTCCGAATTCAATGTTTCCTTTGTGATATCAAGAGTCTTGATATCCTTCCCGCTTGTCATGTATGTGACCGTAACCTTCTCAATATCCTCGAGATGATCGGGCATAAGGCAATAGGAACCGCTGTATTTAAGTTTTCCGCCCGCCATATCCGAATCAAATGTGCAAGTGAACATCGGCATGGGAAGCGATCCCCAGAACAGGTACTCCGGGAAATCCACCGCTTCCTTTGTCGTGACGCCGCCTTCCGTCACATTAAGGGATGCATTCTGATGATCATCAAAAAGGCCCGCTTTAAAAGATGCTTTATACCTGCCGGTTCCCGTCTTTTCAAGATCTATCTCGGTACCGTTCAGATCCAGCGACACCTTTGTGGTATCCGAAAACTTTTTCAGGCTCACAGTGTAATCCACATCCACAAGAAGCGTGGAATAATCCGGGTCTCCGATGTTACAATCCGAATCATCTATAACCGATGAACTCTGCTCCAGACTGTACTTTAACTCGGTCAGTTCGCGCGACAGGAAATACTGCTCGCGCTCCATGTTCTTGAGCGAACTGTTGAGCGCTGCGATCTTTCCCGAGGCGCTGCTGAGAATGATGAATGAAATGCTCACAATGACGATGAGCACAGTCTTGAATACCGTATCCACCGTTGTCCCGGGCTCGGGAAGCCTGCTGTGTGTGTCTCTTTCCTCTCCTTTTGCGACCTTATCGAGGTGTCTGTTGTAAGCCACAACGCTCACCACTACCACCAATATCGCGATAACGATCAATATCACAAAACCAATAGCCAAACCTGACATAATTTTTTCCTCCGTTCTTTATTGATCCACATCTGTGCGGACCGTCAAATATTGAAAAATCTTCTGAAATCGCTGTAATAACTTCTTGTTACATCCACCGGTGTGCCGTCGGTCAGTGTGAGAATGTACTTCATTGACAGCGACGGTCTTATCTTTTTTACGTGCTTCCTCGAAATGATGACGGATTTGCTTATGCGCAGGAATTCCTGCGGATCCAGCAGTGATTCCAGCACGTACATGCGTTCCTGTGAATAATAGGTGCCTTTTTCGGTATGGATCTCAATGTCCTTCCCGAACGCCTCGATGAAGACCACCTCACCGACAGACAGCTTCATGCGGTCTTTTTTTTCATCACGTACCGTCAGAAATTCCGGATATCTCGACGTCTCCGTGATCATGTAGTCGGCGTTTTCGCCTGTCTCGATCCCGTGCCCGGCCAGGTATTCTTTCACAAGATCATATTTTTCTTCCGAAACGGAAATGCGGATCTTCATAAAGTCACTCCTTTAAAAATCTGGCATCGCTTTGATGCATCTACATCATAACAGACAGATCTGAAAAGTAAATACTTTGGAAACAAGATGCACTTATATGAGGAATGAGATGCATCATATCTGTGACAGACATGAAAAAAACGGACCGTTTCCGATCCGTTGTAAAGCACGTTGCGATATAGTATTTATCGGGCTTCTCGGCTTATTCCTCGGCAAAATCGGTGTCCATCGCAGCCTGTATGTCATAATCCGGGAATGCCTTTCTGACAGCCTCGACCACCTCAAAATACACGGCTTTGCGGTCTTTTGCGGTAAGGCTTATGACCACATCAAAACGCATGATCTTTTTTGCTTTGTTGAGGTAAAAGCCGTGCATCTGCCTTACGTACTTATGTGAAAGGACGATCTCGGAGGCTTTCTTCTTTGCGGCAACGACCTCCTCATCCTTTGAATTCAGTGAATAAACGCCAATGGCAGTGAGTATCACATTGTTCTCTGCGAGCACCTTTTCCGTGATATCGCGGAGAAGCTGGTCCAGGCGGTCCGCCGTGTAATTGTCGGGCACCTCGATATGAACCGAGCCGTTCCATGCATCGGGACCGTAGTTGTGGAGCACCAGATCGTAGGCTCCCTGTACATCGGGGAAGCTTGTAACTGTCTGCCTTATCCCTTTTACGACCTCTATGTCGTTACGCTCTCCGAGGATGCTTGAAACAGTATCGCGAAGCATCTCGAAGCCGGATTTTATGATAACGATCGAGATCAGCGCGCCGAGCCATGCTTCAAGAGATATACCGAAGATCAGGAATACTGCGGCCGCAACGAGCGTTGATGCCGAGATAACCGAATCCATGAGCGCATCTTTTCCGGAGTTCACAAGGGAATCGGAATTTACCTGTGTCCCGATCTTTTTGACATAGGTTCCGAGAACGATCTTTACCACCACCGCAACACCTACGATGATGAGCGACGGCGCATTGTAGTCAGGCGTTTCTGGATGTATTATCTGTTTAACCGATGCCACAAGAGAAGTGAAACCCGCATACAGCACGATCCAGGAGATGACCATTGCGCTTAAATATTCCACGCGCCCATAGCCAAAGGGATGCTTTTTGTCAGGTTCACGCCCCGCAAGCTTTGTGCCGACTATCGTGATCACAGAGCTTCCCGCATCGGAGATATTGTTCACGGCGTCGAGGAGTATCGCGATGGAATTTGTAACAAGGCCTACAAACGCCTTAAATGCCGCAAGAAAGACATTCGCCACGATGCCGATGATGCCTGTCCTTACTATCGTCTTTTCACGTGATATCTCACTCTCGCACTTTTTCGTAAAAACTTTCCCCATTTTAAGCCCATCCTTATCACAGATAATGCTTGCGGACCACCTTAGCTCCAAACGGAGCAAGTGACAGCTTTGCGATCTTGAAAAACTGTTTCCCGAACGGAATACCGACTATGGTGATGCAGAGAATGCATCCGAGCAGGAAATTACCTATCGCGAGCTCAAGTCCGGAAACAAGGAACCAGATGACATTCACAATGAACGACACTCCGCCGCCATCATATTCGACCTCTTTTCCGAAGGGGTTGAAAGAAATGGACGAAAGTTTAAAGCACTGCACTCCGATGGGAACACCCACGATGGTGACGCACCACAGGATCCCCGCAAGGAGCCAGCCAAGCGCGCTGAAAAAGCCTCCGCAGATTATCCAGATTATGTTTCCCAATATCCTCATACCTGCCTCCTGTAAGTCCGAATTCTTACTTCACTGCTGATTATACATCCCAAAAGATGGCATTACAATCGTTTTCTTTCCGATGGTGCGCCTTTTCCGAAGGCCGGTCACACTATGTCTGAGACCTTGCACCCCGCGACCGCGATGAGGTCCGACGGCGCTATCTCTATCTGGAACCCCACTTTTCCCGCGCTCACGAACATACGTTCAAACTGCGGCGCAGTCTCATGGATAAAGGTCGGAAACTGTTTTTTCATGCCTATCGGAGAACAGCCTCCGTGTACATATCCGGTGAGCGGTAGCAGCTCTTTTTGTTTTATCATCGCAACAGCCTTCTCGCCCGCTGCCTTTGCTGCCTTTTTAAGGTCAAGTTCCTCTTTCACGGGGACCACAAAAACATAATATGCCCCACTCTTTCCTTGAGTCACCAGCGTTTTGAATACCTTTTCGGGGTCCTCCCCGAGGATCCCCGCGATCTCCTCTCCGGTCATGGTCGCATCGGGTTCATAGGAATGGCTCTCGTACGGGATCTTTTTCCCGTCGAGAACTCGCATGACATTTGTCTTATCCTCTTTTTTCATCCCATTTTACCTTTATTTCATCAAGTTCCGTCACATTGTCGTGATATCGGGGTTTACGTGTATCATGACATGTTTGATGTTTGGAAATTCTTTTTCAAGTCCGTCATGGACCGCTTCCGCGATATTGTGCGCTTCCAAAAGAGACATGTCGTGTTTTACCGCTATCTCAAGGTCCACATAGACCTTGTTGCTGAACTGCCTGGTGCGGAGCAGATCGATGCGCACCACTCCGGGCTGCGCCTGCGTAAAAGTCCTGATATTCTGCTCCATCGCGTCGTCACAGGATGTGTCGAGCATCTTGTTCACGGCATCTTTTGCTATGTCAAATGCAACCTTGAGGATCAAAATGCAGATAAGAAGGCTTGCTATCGGGTCCATGATGGGGAACCCAAGCTTTGCCATGCCGATACCGATGAACGAACCTACAGAAGAAATGGCGTCGGTGCGGTGATGCCACGCGTCTGCCTTAAACGCCGCCGAGTCCAGCTTTTTTGCATAGTACATGGTGTACCAGAACATTGCTTCTTTTACGACTATCGAAACTACAGCCGCGATCAGCGGGAGCATGGTGGGCACCTTTATCTCGTCTCTGTGAAAAATGAGGCTGTTAAGCCCGCCGTAGCCTATCCCGATGCCCGTGCCCGCAAGGATCAGGCCCAGAATGAGCGAAGACACGCATTCAAAGCGTTCATGGCCGTAAGGATGTTTTTCGTCCTCCGCCTGTTGTGAGAGTTTTACACCGAGAGTCGCGATGAACGTGGCAAACACATCAGACAGCGAATGTACAGCATCGCTCATCATAGCGCCGGAATTTCCGAATATACCGGCAAACAGCTTAAAAGCGGCAAGCGCCACATTGCCAAATATGCCTGTATTTGAAAGTTTTTTCACGATCCTGTTCTGGTCCATAGTCATACCTCCCGAAAGCCAAGGGCTTTAATCATGACATCCGACCGTATATAAAAAAACACACCACGGACACGCGTCTGCCTCGTAGATGGGTAAAGTCATATTAGCACAGTAACGGGCCCGTTGTCAATGCGCCCGGCTGTCTTTACAGAACTGTATGTGCATTTTTCCGATTTCAATCTACTGTTGATTTTTCTGTGATTTTATGATATATTATCAATCGTAAGTTGATTAGATACGGTCTCCACAGGATCGTCAGGGTAAAAGAACACAAGGCACAAAGAGGGAAAAATATGAAACAGATAGGAGAGGTAATAGCCTTGCGTCGCAAGGACAGGAAGCTGTCGCAAAAGGATATCGCAAATCTTCTCGCAGACAAGGGCATAGCCATATCAAACGCCGGGATAAGCGCCTGGGAAAAGGGCAGCAGCAAAATGACCGCCGAAGCTCTGCTGGCGCTTTGCGAGATTTTACAGATCAACGATATCTATACGGAGTTCATCGGAGAAAATCCTGCGGATCCTTTCAGGAATCTCAACGAAGAAGGCAGGAGCAAAGCGCTTGATTATATCGGCCTTTTGGAAAAATCTCACGAGTATGAGACCGTTCCCTCCGCTGTCACGGATATCACGCCGCGGATCATGCGCATCGCCATACCGCGTGCTTCGGCCGGCACGGGAAATTTCCTCGATGATGAAAACTTCGAGGAAGCCGAGATCTACGCACCCGTTCCGGCAAAGGCCGACTTTGGAGTCTATGTTGACGGCGACAGCATGGAGCCCAGGCTCAAAGACGGTGAGCTTGTATGGATCGAACAGACCGAATCTCTCGAGCCGGGAGACATAGGCCTCTTCTTCCTTGACGGCAGGACCTACATCAAAAAGTACGTCGTGAACAAAAACGGCACCTTCCTTGTCTCACTCAACGCAGATTACCGGCCGATCGAGGTCGGAGAATTCAGCAGCTTCAGGATATTCGGCAGGCTCACGGTCTGACACTGTCCGGACATCCGTACCGCTGCGGGCTGCACGGATGATATGGACAATATTCCCGAATACACGGACGCTGCCGTGTCCAAACATACATACATCGCCATAGACATGAAGAGCTTTTATGCCTCTGTGGAATGTGTCGCAAGAGGTCTGAATCCTCTTAAGGCAAACCTTCTTGTCGCGGACGCGTCAAGGTCGGACCAGACCATATGCCTCGCGGTGTCTCCGGCGCTGAAAGCGATAGGTGTGCCTTCACGTCCGCGGCTTTTTGAAGCCAAGCGCGCCATCGACAGATATGAACGGGAACACCATACCAAAATACGCTACATCACCGCCTGTCCGAGAATGGCCAGATATGAAGAGGTCTCCGCGGACATATACGCAACTTATCTTAAATATGTCTCTTCGGAAGATGTCCACGTATACAGCATCGATGAATGCTTTATCGACTGTACGCCCTATCTGCATCTCTACAGAGACATCGCAGAAAAGTCGGGACAGTCTCCTGCGCACGCCATGGCGCTCATCATGATAAGGGATGTCTTAAGTTCCACGGGCATCACCGCGACCGTCGGGATAGGAACAAATCTGTATCTCGCAAAGGTCGCCATGGATATAGTGGCAAAGAAGTCGCCCGCAGACAAAGACGGAGTCCGCATTGCCGCGCTGAACGAAGACTCTTACCGGCGTCTTCTGTGGGATCACAGGCCGCTCACGGATTTCTGGCAGATAGGTTCCGGCAAAGCAAGACGGCTTGAGACCAATCAGATGTTTACCATGGGAGATATTGCCGAGCGCACCCAGTGGGATGAAGAATGGTTCTATAAAACCTTCGGCATAGACGCCGAGATCCTCATTGACCACGCCTGGGGGATAGAGCCCGTCACCATGTACGACATAAAGCACTACAAGAGCGACAACCACTCGCTTTCAAACGGCCAGGTACTTCCGCGTCCTTACAAATACGAAGAAGCCTGCACCGTTTTTGAAGAGATGATCGATGTCCTCTGCTGTGACATGTACAAAAAGAACCTTGTCTCATCGCGTTTCACCTGGTGGGTGAGCTATGACTACAAAAGCCTGGAATATTTTCCCGAATATAACGGCCGTCTTTCCATCGACTGGTACGGAAGACTGCACCCGGCCCATTCCAACGGCACCGTGAGATGCAGCGCAGTAACGAACAATCCCCGGCAGATCACGGACCTCCTCATGCGCGACATAAGAAAAAAAAGTGACCACCGTATCCTGTTCAGAAGGCTCGGAGTCTGCGCCTGCGATGTCACAAATGACGACGGTGTATACCAGCTGGACCTTTTTACCGATTATGACCGGCTTGACAAGGAAAAACGCCTTCACGCCGCTCTCCTTGATGTGCGCACCCGATACGGCGCAAACGCTCTGATAAAAGGGCTCAATCTTCTTGAAGGAGCCACGACCATAGAGAGGAACAGGCAGATAGGAGGTCATAAAGCATGAACTTCAAATATCGTTCCGTTTACGAAAAAGGAAAGCCGGCACATGGAAAGAATGACGATTTTTACATAAAACACCCGCCCATGGACCGCGCAAAGCGAGCCAAGATATTCAGCCCGTTCGACGCGCTGAAGGGCTTTGGCGAAGCCATCGCTTCAAAGGAAGCTCCGGGAGGTGTCCCGCCCGAGGATCATACGGATGAAGAAACCTGCTTTGGGACAGACACACCCTGAAAGGAGTGAAAATGTGCTGCAGATACTGTCTTGAAAAAGACCTACCCGAATTAAAAGATATGTTTGATGCGGCTGCGCGTTCGGCTCTCGCCGAAAGGTTCACGGACACGCACGGAAGGCCGTTCATGACCCATGGGGAAATACGTCCCACTGACATAGTCCCCGTAATAGCCCCGGATTCCGGAGGAGCAAAAAAAGTCTTCCCGATGCAATGGGGTTTTCTCGCAAAAGACAACAAGCGCACCCTGTTCAACGCCAGGGTGGAGACCGCTGCCACGAAGCCCGCGTTCAGGGATGCCTGGAAATCTCACAGATGCATAATCCCCGCATCCTACTACTTCGAGTGGGAGCACTTCACCTCCCCCGACGGCACTGTAAAAACCGGCGATAAATATGCCATACAGCCTGCAGGCTATACCGTGACCTGGCTGTGCGGTCTCTACAGGATAGAGGACGGATACCCCGTATTTGTCGTGCTCACAAAAGAGCCTACTGTTGAACTCAAGCGCATACACGACCGCATGCCGCTGATACTTCCCGGTGACAAGATAAACGAATGGATCACTCCCTCCTCAATACCGGAAGAAGTGATCCCTTACGCACTTAATGACATGATCATCGAAAAAGCCGACTGACCCGTCCATGTTCTGTTTTCATGATCAGCCCAGAAACTTATAAAGGAGCCTGTACAATTCCACCGCTTCCTGTTCGCTTAAAGATACATGTGATGATGCAGCCATCTTCATCGGTATGTCCTTGCACTTTTCCTTAAGCTTGTTTCCTTCGGGAGTTATGCAGATGACAGTGACCCTCTCATCTTCTTTTGAGCGTCCTCTTGTCACATATCCCGCCTGTTCGAGACGCTTAAGCACAGGTGTGAGTGTCCCCGCGTCAAGTCTCAGTATGCATCCGAGCTGCCCCACGTTTACGGTCTCCTTCTCCCACAGCACCATCAGGACAATGTACTGCGTATAGGTAAGTCCGAGTGGCTTAAGATATGGGGTATAATTTCCCACGATCTTACGCTCACAAGCATAGAGTGGAAAACACAACTGGTTTTTCAGAAGCAACTGTTCATATTCCTGAGACATCTCACACACCTCACGTTATCGCTTATTTTTTCGTCCGATATCTGCTATCAGCAGATAGACGTACCCGACGATCACCAAAAATACAAGGAGCACCGCGATCCACCACGCAGTTCCCATATAGGGCATTTCCTTTGTAAAGCCGAAGGCTCCCGCAGGGCTTCCCCAGTTGAGGAAGAAATACGGATAATTCAGACCCATTGCGAAGTCCCATTTTCTGACGTATCCGATCCCCGCGTATATGGCATAAAGTATCGGAGGAATTATAACATATATCACGTTTCTTTTCCTAATACCCGCGCCTGAAGCCACAACAAAGAAATCAGCCACGGCGGCGACAGGTACCACAAGATGGGTAAGCGTATTCTGGATGTTCCAGGCATTTGCTCCAAGAGTGGGCGCAAGCACAAATCCAAACACCACTCCCGTCAGCGTGATCGCAACGGCTCCCACGAACTGTATGACATACCATGCCTCTCCCACTTTCCTGTCCTTAAGCATGAGGAAGCATCCTATCGCACTGATAAGCGCCACAGCAATGTTTGACTGAACGGTAAAGTACATAAAGACTTTTGTGCCGCCCATGAAGGAGTTCCTTCCCGCATATGCGCTCATCGCGATCCCGATGACAGCGGACAATATAACGATCGTCTTTAATACAACACTTACGCATCTTCTGACTTTTGATCCTGAATTCATACTCCAAGCAATTCCTTTATGCATGCCTCTACATCGTTCATATCCGCTGTAGGTTCAAAACGGGCGACAACGTTTCCGTCACGGTCCACTACAAACTTTGTGAAGTTCCACTTTATATCGGGCTTTTTGTCCCAATCGGGATCCTGCTTTGAGAACATGTCCACGAGGACGTTCTTCAAAGGATGCTCGCCAAAACCTTCAAAGCCCTTCTGTGACTTGAGCCATGTATAGAGAGGAAGCTCGTTTTCGCCGTTTACATCGGACTTCTTCATCTGAGGGAATGTAGTGTTGTAATGAAGTGTGCAGAAATCATGGATCTCCTCATCCGTTCCGGGTGTCTGGCCGCCAAACTGGTTGCAGGGGATGTCAAGCACCTCAAGTCCCTTGTCATGATAGTCTCTGTAAAGCTTCTCGATGGGCTCATACTGAGGAGTGAAACCACATCCTGTTGCCGTGTTTACCACAAGAATGACCTTGCCCTTGTAATCAGAGAGCTTAAGCTCATCGCCTTTACCTGTTGTTACTGTGTAATCATAGATCATATCGTACCTCCGTTTTCTTTTATGCGCCCATCAGCTGTTCCACAAGCGCGCGCTTTTCGTACAGCACACAGCCGCCGTTGTGGTCGTCGGAAAGGATGTCTCCGCTCCGTAAAGCCATGAACAATGGTGAATGCATTGCCTCGCGAAGCGAGGAATTTCTGATATTTACATCCGAGTACGGGGAGAACGGACAAGGTTCCGCTCCGCCGTGGGAATTGATGTGGAAAAATCCGCGTCCCGCCGCCACACATCCGCCGGAACTCTTTTCATCTCCGGGGAAGGAGATGTAGACCATCTCAGGATGCTCTTTTCTGAGTCTTGCGATCTCATTCTTAAGATATTCACGTTCTTCGTCTCCGGGTGCCAGTTCCTTACTGTCATCGGTGACCGGAACAAATTCAACAAAGATCACTGCTTTGCACCCTCTTGAAGAAAGCTCTCCTAGGAACTCCTCCGATGCAACTTCGCGTACGTTTTCGGTGGTGACCGTCACTGATGCTCCAAAGATAAGTCCTCGTTTTTGCAGCTCATCCATGTTTTTTATCAGACGGTCATATATCCCTTCTCCTCTTCTTGCATCGGTTATATCCTTTTTTCCTTCGATGCTCATGATGGGGATGAGATTACGGCTCTTGTCAAATAGTTCAAAATAGCGGTCGTCCATAAATGTTCCGTTTGTGAATACCGGGAACAGTATATTTTTCTTTTTTCCGGCTGCCTCTATGACATCCCTTCGAAGCATCGGCTCTCCGCCCGCAAGAAGGATAAAGCTTATCCCGAGGTCATCGGCTTCATCAAACACCTTGAACCATTCCTCATCGGAAAGCTGGCTCACAGGCTCGGAGTCCACCGTCGCATGATTGCATCTGGAATAGCATCCTGCGCAGTGCAGGTTGCATTTGCTTGTAATGCTCGCTATAAGGAACGGAGGGATATGCTCACCGTTCTTTTCAGCCTTTTTACGTTTTGCGGAAGCAGTTGCGCTGGCCTTTGCAAACCCGAGCATGAAGGCGCTCTCTCTGGGATTTTTGAGAGTCGCTTTTACAGCATCCGCAACGACGCGCTCAACGCCTTTTGTCATGTATTCCTGTATATCAAATTCTTTTTCCATTGGTATTTCTGTGCTCCATAGTCATTTCTGTCGTGCAAGGGGCGTCATCCTCACGCGTCTTTTAGCAGTTTAAATGCAATATACGTAGTTCTCTTTTCTGGGAGCGGCCTCTCTTGCGGGTGCCGCCGCATATCCGAGAGCACAGTGCCCTATTCCTTCGTACTCGCCCTCGACCCCAAGACGCTTCAGGATGTTTTTTCCAAAATCGGACTCAAACTCTTCCTTTGCCCTGTGGATCCAGATATTTGCAACTCCGAGACTCTCAGCGGCATTCATAAGATTTCCGATAACAAGAGAACCGTCGTAAACGTGTGTCACAATGTCCTTCCTTGCAAGGACGATAAGGATCACAGGCGCGCCGTAGAAAGGATCGACACCTTCGGGAATTCCCGCGATCTTTCTGTTTTCTTCAGATATCTCGTCACGAAGCTTTTTGTCGGTGACAGCGATAATGATGGGGCTCTGCTTGCCCATGCCCGTCGCGGCATATGTTCCGGCTCTGAGGATCGCTTTGAGCTCCTCTTCCTTTACCATGTCGGGCTTAAAGTTTCTGCAGCTTCGTCTGCTTTCAAGTACCTTGAGTGTTTCGTTCATTTCATGTCCTCCTTGTGAGCATGTTGATTTGTAGGTTTACAGTTCCGATATCATATTTGCAAGTTCCAGATAAAACGGTTTTATGTTGATCCTCTTTGTGAGACCGCCCTGTAAGGACATATGGTCTCCTCGGAATGTGGGCATTACATACCAGAAGCCCGGCATGAGTTTTTCACCGCCCACATATTTCTTTTCGGGGGCTCCGAACGGTGCACCTGCAGATATCTCGTTCACAAGTCCGTCATTTGAGCGCCATGACTCGTCGATCACAAATCCGCCCCTGGTCCGTCCCGTGTAATGACTCATTCTCACGGCACCTTTCATGAAGATATTCTCAGTTATCGCAGGGTCGGGTGTCACGCTTCCGTCCGCTCCCATGATCGATGATGAGCACGGATATGCGAAATAATACACATCATCAAAGGTCGTTATCCGCTTATTAAGTGCGAGCGCATTATCTATATGCATATCAAAGGCCGCATAATCCCAGGAAGCCCTTCCGTCAGGCTCTGCTTTTGTTGCCCTTGATACAGCTCCGCTGTTTTTCTCATATTTCTCCGAGACCTTTACGGCAGAAGGATCAAAGCCGGGGTCTTCATACATATCATAAGCCGTGGTGCCGTTTGTGGGAGCTGCGAGCGTAACGACGGCAAGGATATTGTCCCCGTTTCCGCCTTTAAAAAACGGTGAAAGCTCATCTTCTTTTGTTACTGCCCTTTCCTCTTCGGAGCCGTTCTTTAAAACTTCCGAAAAGAGTCTGATCGTCGCTCCGCCAAAGGAATGCCCTATCAGAGCGACCTTTGATGTTTCAAAGCCTTCCATGAGCGCATTTCCCGTAAAATCCCGGCCGAAGCGTTCATGTCCCGCAGCCCTGCTGTGAGCTTCGCCGTAGTCGACTCTTGTTCCCGTGAGCTGAGCATACAGTTCACATGCCCTGTCCCATGCACTTCCTGTGGGATCCACAGACGCCGCATAGCTTTCATAGCCATGGTCGTTAAGATATCTTACGACACTGCCCCCTGACAGTCCCCAGTATGGGAAGAATTCATTCTGGAGATCGTAACTGCCCCAGCCCGAAAGGCCATGAACAAATACATATTTCACGTCGGTAACAGGAGTTTTCTTATATCCGGCCATTCCGGACAAAACATTCACCACTGCCATAAGAACCATCATCCACAAGGCAGCCGCCTTGGTCCCGATCTTTTTCACCCTGAAAAAAGGGTGAGGGCCGTCCGTTTTCCCGGTTGCGTTAAGAAAAAGCATCACGCATCCGTAAGCGACTGTAAGTGTCGCAGGTAACAGCATCCATGGGAACGGAGCCTTGTCTTCCGCAAGCCTGTATGAAAGCACTGAGATCACCGGGATAACAAGTCGATGCAGCAGGCGCCCTCCAGAAGTAAACAGTTCCTTTGCTGTTCCGCTCTTAACGATCAAAAGCAGCCAAGTCACAAAGCACGTGATCACAAGCCCGCTCACGGACAGAAGCCTTAACACTTCCACAAAAGCTTTCTGCCCTAATATCACCAGAAGCAGCGAAGAAACACACGTGAGGAGATTTGCGATCATGTCATAATGCGTAAAACCCCTTTTCCCGTCCGCATCTTTACGGGCCCTTGCAAAAGCAGCCAATTCAAGTATCACTATGAGGAGATTGAGGATCCTTGCCATATTTCAGCCCTTTCCGCTCATTCGCGCCATTTATGTTTGACACCATTATATTGCGCACAATCTATTTTGTCAAGAAAAAATTTGTCTGTGTCAGGGATCAATGCCAGTAAGGCTTCTGATCTTTATGGCTGTAGCCTTTCATTTTCTCCCTGAAGCCACTGACGATCACCTCATATTTTGACAGGACACCGCTTTTCAGCGTCCCCTGTTCACGCAAGTCATTCAGTCTCGCTTCAAGCTCCTTCAGATCGTCCTGCGCATTATCCTTGTAGTTGTTGGACATGTTCATTTCCAGACGTTCGATGATCCTATCCAGTTCCTTTTCAGCTTTTGATCTAAATAATCCCATTTCAGGCCACGCCTTTCTTCCCCTGCACTTTAGTTATTGCCTTTCTTCCCGGTCAGATAATACACCGCAAGGGCCGTTCTGTGTGACAGATTTTCTTTCGACAGTATGTTTGTTATATAGTTCTTGACAGTCCCCTCGGAAATAAAGAGTTTTGATGCGATCTCTTTATTTGAAAGCCCTTCCGCCACAGCTTTCACTATGTCAAGCTCTCTTTCCGAATACCCTGACGCATCAAATCCGTTTCGTGGAAGGCTTGTGTTCAGGTTATTGTTTGTAAGCGACTCCAGTATGCTTCCCTCCATCACGCCGGTTCCGTTGTAGACGGATCTTATCATCTGCTTCAGATGGTCGGGAGTATGGTTTTTTATGAGATATCCCTTTGCCCCGCAAAGGAGCGCCTGCCTCACAAGCTCGTCATCGTCAAAGGTCGTGAGTATGAGCACCTTTCCCAGGTCGTGCTCAGCAATATATTTTGTGGCTTCTATTCCGTCCATCACAGGCATCTGGATATCCATGAGAAAAACATCGGGCCGCTCCTTTTCGGCGAGTTCTATGGCCTCACGCCCGTTTGCAGCGCACCCTATGACCTCAAAATCATCGTCGACCTCAAGGATTATCTTCATGCCATCGCGGACGAAATCGCTGTCATCCGCTATTATCACCCTGATCTTATCCATGATCTTGTCTTTACCATCCTCCTTAAAGACTATTCAAGCGGCAGGAGCATCTTTACCGCAAATCCTATCTCTGTCGCAAAATCTATGGTTCCGTTTGCGGCCCGCACTCTCTGTCGCATCCCGGATATTCCCATCCCGTCTTCAAAATGCGGGCACCCCTTGCCGTTATCCTTTACCGTACATCTTACCATCTTGTTCATGACGACGATATGTATATCTATATGCTGACACTCTGAATATTTCATGGAATTTGTAACTGCTTCGTATGTATTGTCCAATATCACTTCCCAGACGGTATCACTTATCTGCGCCGTATCGCCTTCCACGCTCACCTCGGCCTCTACGCCTTTGTCCTCGCAGTCCTCACACAGCTTGTACAGCTCCAGCATTGCCAGTTCTTTTTTCTCGGGCCTTTCTTTCCTGAGGATCCCCCTTATCTCGTCCATCCCGCTTCTGAGCTGGTCTATCACAGCCTGGATCATTTTGCCGGATCTTTCTTGGTCCTTCTCCATAAGGACCTTGGCGCCCTCAAGCTGATATATGGAGCCGTTTATGCTGTGCCCCAGCTTGTCATGCAGCGTCTGTGACAGCTTTGCTCTTTCCTCGAGGATCTGATTTTCCGTCTTCAGTACGTTGCGTCTGAGCTGTGCTTTTACGGCATATTCCGTTTCCCTCATATCTCTCTTTAAGCTCTGCTCCTGCACCATATCATCCATCATCCGTTTTTTGTATTCCCTGATGATGCGATCGTGTTGGATGTAGATGATCGAAAGCAGGCTTATCATCAGGATCCTCGGTATGACACCAACGGGATTTTGTATGAACACAAGAAAAAGCGGAACAAAATAGAACGGCACAGGAATGCCGGGAAACTCAGACATTACCTCATAGACCAGAAACGGGAGAAGCAGAAGGAAGCACATCCCGCCCGTTACACAGAGCACCGTCAGCAATACGGCAGCCGCAAAGAGCATCAGAAGCCTCATTTTCCCGTTCAGCATTTCCTTAAGAGAAACGATGCCAATGAAAAGCGACACAAACAGGAGTACCTGCAAAGATACTCCTGTCCCTTCCGGATCGTATATTTCATCCATACCGGTCTTTGCCATGATGCAGCATACCGATATGACAAGCATCATAACTATCCTGACCGCGGAAAAATAGTTGTCCTTAAAATGATCTGTCATTCTTAAGTATTCTCTTTGAGGATCCCCTATTCGTCGGAGTTCCTCAGTTTCAGGCCGACACTTCCAAGTCCTGTGAAAACTACCATGTAAGCTACCGTTACACATAATATCACAGTCCATGCCCCCTTGTCACGCAAAAACAGCATCACCGTTCCGTCCATGAACCATTTCTGCGGCATGATCGCGGACAGGGACTGAATAAATCTGGAGGTCCCTCCGATGGGGAAATAAAGCCCGGATATCATGCTGGACAGGCACCACACCGTAAATGCGGTAACGGTCGCCCCCATGATGTTTCCGACAAGCACTCCCGAAAACAGCGTAAATGTGCAAAAGATGAGTCCCAGAAGGAATGTCATGACGCAAAGGCTTATCCTGTCGACTCCGATCCTGTCCTGATCTATGAACAACGTGCAAATACTGAACACGACCGAAAGTATCAGGGAGATCACCACACCCGAAACAAACTTGGCGCCGAAATATGTTATTTCGCTCGTACCCGCGAGCCTTATCCTCTTTATGACATCGTTGCTCAGTTCCTTTATGATCGTCGATGCAAGGATCACTCCTGTAAGGATATAGCCCAGAGTCATGAAAACATATGCATACCCGAGATTTGACTTCTGGTCGGTCTGAATCTTTGTAAGGTTTTTTTCATCGTTTCCCGAGAGCATTCTGACAGTCTTCCGGGGAGCGGCCTCGTCCATATCCAGAAGCAGCTCCGCTGTCGTTTTACCCGTGCGTTCGGAAACAGCCGCTGCCGTGTGCATCTTTTGCATGATATACAAGAGCTTTTCCTCAAGTAACTCTACACGCTCGTCCTCCGACATGACATATACCGTGAGAGCCTTGTCATATTCACCTTTTTTTATGTGTTTGTCAAAATCCCTGTCTATGTAGACAGCCGCTCCCATACGGTCGTCCTGACCGTCTTCAAGCACTTTTTTATCGGCATCCGCTTGTGTCATTTCACCGTTTTTGCTGCGTCCCACCTTGAAAAGCCCGGACCTTGCGATCTTGTCCAGCATGTGATCGCACAGCTTGCTTTGCGAAGCGTCGTATACCTTCACGACACACTTTGAATCACTTGCAAAATAGGCAACCTTTTCATCCTTGCTCTCCAGTTCCACAACGCCCATGTCCACATTGTAGCTGTAGTAATAGGACTGGTTCTCGGTCTGGATGTTCAGCATAACGGTGGCAAGTACCGGAAAACATATCGCGCAGAGCCAGAAGCCCACATTCCTGAAAAGAAGCTTTAATGTAGTTTTTATTATCCTGATCATGCCTTTTCACTCCTTACCTTGCCGATAAACACAGTCAATGCCGTAAACACCACGCACATCGAAGCCGAAATACCAAGCGATCTCACAATATAGTCACTGTGCCCCATGCAGGACAGCTCCACAAGAGATCTGTTTGCGTAATAGATCGGAGACAGGTTTTTTAAAAGTCGTGAATGAGAAGAAAACATATAAGTCTCAAAAGATCCTCCGAAAAAGCCCATAAGCCAGATGATGGTAAATGTGATGATGACCGTTGCCGCAACACTGTCAGTCAGTGAATATACCATAAGCTCCATGGCAAGTGTCCCAAATATCAGCATAAGGATTATGACCGCTGACAGAACGGGGTCTCCCCATTTCACACCGCTGAATGCGACAAGGATGATCACGGACAGCAGCAGACCGACCGATACCGCTCCCGTAACAGACAGGAGTTTTGCAAGGTATATCTTTGTGTTTGATATGTTTGAAACCATGAACCTCCGCTCGATCCTGTTTTTCTTTTCCTGTGAAAGGAAAGCCGCGCCGCAGACTATCGAAAACGAAGCAAAGTAAACTATCTCAATGATCCCGTAATAGTCAGCGGAGTCTATGGCAGGAACAAACTCCGGATGCTCCGTGTGTATTTTTGCACTCTCCTCTCCGGCCCCTTCCAAAGGCGTTCCCAATGCACTTAAGTATGCCGTGTCGGTCGCTTCCTCAAAGGCCTGAGTGAGAGAGTATTCAAGAATATAACCCTGCAGCTTTGAATCCTTTATTTCATAGACGGTATAGCCGTCTTTTGAAAAATCCACAAAACCCGCCAGATCGTTTTTTCGTATCAGTTCCTCGGGATCACCTTCCTTGTACTCCAGGAGCGTTATCCCGTTCTTTTCAAAATTCTCTTTTATAAGCTCGATGCTTTTCTCAAAGTCGCACCCCTCTTCCAGTCTGTATGCGGCTTTGAACTTATCCACTCCCTCATAAGACTTCATGAACGAGTTGAAAGCGCTGATGAGGATGGATGCCACAAGAGTAGGCCCGAGAACATATATCAAAATGGTGAGCGGACTCCTTAGCATCAGCTTTATGTTGTTTTTTATCATGTAAAAGATCATGTCCTGTCCCTCTTTGTCTGTTGATCTGCATTTCACCGTGTTCTACAGGTCGCGGAGTTTTTTTCCTGTAAGTGTCAGGAACACTTCTTCAAGCGTCACCTTGGAAATATCATCGACCACCAGCTTTTTAAGTTCCTCTGCGGTGCCGCAGGCGATGAGCTTTCCGTTATCCATGATCGCGATCCTTGTGCATATCGCTTCGACCTCTTCCATGTAGTGGCTCGTATAGATAACTGTCGCCCCGTTCCTGTTTGATTCCTTTATCTTTTCAAGGATAAAATTCCTTGACTGTGGGTCGATCCCCACGGTCGGCTCGTCAAAGATCAACAGATCCGGATGATGGCCTATTGCGCATGCGATATTGAGCCTGCGCTTCATGCCGCCCGAAAAAGTCTTTGCATAATCGTTCCTTCTTTCGGAAAGCCCGACATATTCAAGTGATTCGTCTATCCGCTTTTTCAGTTCGGCGCCTCTGATACCGTAAAGCGAAGTGAAAAGTTCAACGTTCTCCCACGCCTTGAGATTTCCGTGGATCGCGAGGTCCTGAGGAATAAATCCAAGGTGCCTGCTGAGTTCTTTCCTGTTCTTTCTGAAATCCTTCCCCATAAACTCAACGCTTCCGAAAGAAGGCTTTACAATGTTGCAGATCATGTTCATCGTGGTCGACTTCCCCGCGCCGTTCGGTCCGAGGAGCCCGAATATCTCGCCCTTTTGTATCTCAAGATTCAGATCGTCCACAACAGCCGTACCCGAATATCTCTTTGTAAGCTCATTTGTTTTTAAGATCGTGCTCATTTACGTTTCTCCGTTTTTAATATTTTAAAAAGAGTGTGAGGATGTTTTCCACCCTGCACACTCAGTATATGCCTTCAATAAATTCTTTTGTAGTGAAAAAAGACAGATTTACGATATGACTTTAGTCACATCCCATACACCTCATGACGCCTGCAATGTGACCATATGCGCATATGTTCCGTTAAGCCGCAAAAGCTCCTCGTGGTCTCCTCTTTCCTTGATCTCACCGCCCGAAATGACAAGTATCTGGTCAGCGTCCTTAATGGTCTTCAGTCTGTGTGCGATGACGAGCAGAGTCTTGTTTCTGCAGAGTTCCGAGATCGCCTCCTGTATCGCTCTCTCATTATCCGCGTCAACACTTGCCGTTGCTTCGTCAAGTATCACTATGGGCGCGTCCTTTAGGATGCATCTGGCAATCGAGATCCTCTGCTTTTCCCCTCCGGAAAGAGAAGCTCCGCCCTCTCCGATCACTGTGTCAAAGCCCTCAGGGAGCTGCATTATAAAGTCGTAGCATCTCGCCTTTTTAGCAGCTTCTTCGACCTCTTCTCTTGTCGCATCGGGCCGTCCTATCGCAATGTTGTTATATACGGTGTCCTGAAAGAGATATACTCTTTGAAAGACCATACTGATCTGATCCATAAGGCTTCCCAGCGGGACATTTCTTATATCCTCGCCTCGAAGAAGGACGCGTCCCGAACCGACATCCCAGAATCTTGCGAGAAGAGAAGCGATCGTCGACTTTCCTCCGCCCGAAGGTCCCACCAGCGCAGTCATTTCACCGCTCTTCACCATAAATGAAACATTCCTGAGCACCGGCTTGTCCGTATAACCGAAGGTAACATTGTCATACTCGATCTCAGCCCTGTCAGGTGCGGCGGCCGCCGGCAGCGTTTTCTTTCCGGTATCGGCCAGTTCCTTTGCGGCAAATACCTCTTCTATCCTGTCAAGACTCGCCGCCGTGACGGTAAGCCTTGCCATCTGTCCATAGTAACTCTTTATCGATACAAAAAGATCGAACAAAAACAATGCCATACCGACCATATAGGCAGGTGTTATGATCCCATTTGTGTACAAAAGTCCGGAAACCAGGAGCATAACGGATACTCCAAGGCCAAAAAGCAGATACAATGCTCTTGCCCACGGGCCGTAGGCCACTTCAAAATCAATACTCTCTCTGCAGCTCTTTTCAAACTCGTCCGTAAGCCTCTTCGATCTTTCGCCGAGCATGTTGTATGACTTGATGATGCCGATCCCTTCCGCAAAATCAAGCACCTCTTCTGTAAGAGACTCGCTGTCTTCCTGTTTGATCACCGAATGCCTGAGGGTTGTCTTCAGCATGAGATTTCCCACAACGATAAAAGCCGCCACAAAGACCAGCGATACCAGCCCAAGTCTTATATCCATAAAG
Source organism: Lachnospiraceae bacterium (assembly GCA_016283775.1). GTDB lineage: Bacteria > Bacillota > Clostridia > Lachnospirales > Lachnospiraceae > RGIG3528. The sequence goes on from JAEENL010000055.1 coordinate 25,804, forward strand.
AACATCATCAGGATCATCAACCCTTGGGATATGATAAACGATACAAGTTCAGAGAGGACGCCCATGCAGTTTTCTTCGATAAATACCATATCGGTCGAAAGGACAGCGCTTATCTTTCCTATATTCCCTTCCGTGAAATAACCCATAGGAAGCTTTCTCAGATGATCTCCGAGCCGCATTCTCATGTCTGCAAAAACTTTATATCCGGTCGCAGACTGAAGAACATTTGTAATGTGTTCCATTATTGCTTCAAGAACAAGGCTTGCGGCCATCGCAATGCCAAAATACAGGCAGAGCTTTTTGTCCATTTTGTCCTGCATGAACAGCTCTATCACAAAAAAGCTAAGCATGAACGGCACTTTCATAAGTACGCCTTTTATAAAGGCGGTAACATATGAGGCCCTGATCCTGTTTTTATATTTTCCCGTGATACCTACAAGTCTGTGAAGTATCTTTAACATTGTCTCAAGCCTCCTTTATCTTCCATGCGCTCGCGCTCACAGACGCATCCCAGAATTTCCTGTACTCCGGGCACGATCCGATGAGCTCGTCATGAGTGGCTGCCGCTATACACTCGCCCGCCTTCATGACGCATATCCTGTCGGCATTTTTTACGGTTGACAGCCTGTGAGCTATCACAAGGACTGTTTTGTCTTTGATTATCTCATCGATCGCCTTGTTCAGCCTGTCTTCGTTCTCAGGATCCATGAAGGCCGTAGCTTCGTCAAGGACAATGATAGGCGCATCTTTAAGAATGGCTCTTGCAAGAGATATCCTCTGTCTCTCACCTCCGGACAGCTGTTTTCCGCCGTCGCCCGCAAGGGTTTCGATCCCGTTTGGAAGTCTTTCGAGAAACTCGTCGCACTGTGCTCTGTGCGCGGCTTCAAGCACCTGTTCCCTCGTCGCGTCAGGCCTTCCGATCAGAATGTTCTCATACAGAGTGGTGTTGAACAGAAACTGCTCCTGAGAAACAAAGGCCACTAGGTCGTTAAGAGCTTTAAGCGACATATCCGTTATATCCTGCCCGCCTATCCGTATGTTGCCGCCGTCAATATCATAATAGTGGACCAGAAGCTTTGCCAGTGTCGACTTTCCGCTTCCCGACTCTCCCACAAGAGCAGTCGTGGTCCCCTGCTTCATCTCTAGGCTCACGCCGTGGAGCACCTCTTCATCTTCATATCCGAAACGAACGTTTTCAAATACGACATCTTTGCCGGTGCCTTTAAAGCCGGAAGTTCCCTCTTTAAGCGGAGGATGCTCCATCATTTTTTCAAGTTCCGTTATCTTGTAGTTAAGCTGAGGGATCTTTCCCGCAAAGTTCAGGGCTTTTAGTAGCGACGGTCCCACACCGAAGGACATGCACAAAACAAGGATCAGTCTGTCAAGGGTGACCGCTCCTGTGACCACCATGACCGAACCCACAGGAAGCATAAGGAGCGCAAGGCACGGGATCAGGCTCGAATACGCCGCCATCCACGGCCAGCATGCCTTGTACCAGGCAATGGTAAAGTCGCGGTAATTCCTTACCACCTCTCCGAACCTTTTGTACGAGTCTCCGTCTTTATTGAACACTTTTACGACTTCCATGCCGTTGACATACTCTATAATGGTATTGTTCATCCTTGCGGCTGACTCATAATAAGCATTCATCTTTGCAAACCCGCACCTCATCATCATTCCCATCGCAAACATTCCGAAAACGAGCGGAACAAGCGACAGCAGTCCCAGCCGCCAGTCCACGACAAACATGATGATGACGATAAGGAGCGGAATAAAGATGTTTGCTATTCCCTCCGGGATCGCATGGGCAAGAAGGAGCTCTACCTGGTCGATATCGTCAGTGAAAACCTTCTTTATACGTCCCGTTCCGAGATTCTGTATGTTTCCGAGCGGCTGCTTCTCCATTTTTCCCTGAAGCGATACTCGGAGATTTTTCAGAGTATTGTATGCACTTATATGTGAAAACTCCAGCCCCTGCACATAAAAGACCGAATAGATGATCTCACATATGAGGATCGCCGCAACGCGGATCATCACATATTTCAGGTCGATCTGTTCTCTCTTTGTGAGCGGTGATATGATCTGATACAGAAAAAAATACGGTGTCACATTTGCGACGATGCCCAGTGACATGAGGATCGCCGCCCAGACCGTATATTTCTTGTACTTCCCGATATACGGTGCTACTTTTTTAAACATTTTCGCTCTCCTTTTCCTTTTTGCCATTTATAAAATCTCTCACTTTGCCGCAAGTGGTCTCGTCAAGTCTGTAACTTTCTTTTACAGTACCGTTTTCCATATGGACAACGTTGTCGCAGCACTTGAAGATAAATTCAAGATCATGCGTTACTATCAGAACCGTTTTCCCGAGTTTTTTCAGTTTTTCCGTCTCTGCCGCGACCTGTTCCATGTGGTAAAGATCCAGCCCGCTTGTCGGTTCATCCAGTATTATCACGGGTTTTCCGGATGCGATGCCTGACGCGATCGCAGTCCTTTGTTTTTGTCCGCCGGACAGCGCCATGGGATGCGTTTCGGCCACATCCGAAAGGTCGAGTGCCTTAAGTATCTCCTCGGCTCTTTTCCTCTTTTCTTCTTCCCGCATCTTTTTATCCGTAATGCTGAGCATCACTTCATCTGCCACGCTCTCAGTAAAAAGCTGATGGTTTACATCCTGCATTATCATGTAGCAGTTGTGAAGGCGTTCTTTGTGTCTCATATTTTTCCCGTGATACATGAACGTCCCTTTGCACCGCTTTTCCAGCCCGCAGATATTTCTCACCAATGTGCTCTTACCGGCGCCGTTTCGGCCTATAACAGCCGTCACCCTGCCCTCTTCTATCGAAAGCCCGGATATATTTATCGAATGCCGCCCGTTTTTATATGTAAAAGAAAGATCCCTTATCTCTATCCGGTTCGCCGCGCTTTTTTCCACCGCTTTCTCCAAAGGAACTCCTTCAAGAGAAAGCGGACGGATCCCAAGCTTTTTGCAGTGCTCATATGTAAGAGAGATAAGCGCGGCATGATCATACTCATGTTTGATCCTTCCGTTTTCCATTACGATCATCCTGTCGGTCATATCCTTCAGGTAAAAAAGCCTGTGCTCGGCAACGATGATGGTCTTTCCTGCCTGTTTCCAGTGTTTTAGCACCTCAGCCAGTTTCTTTATCGCAAGATGATCGAGATTTGATGACGGTTCGTCAAGGACGATGATGTCCGGTGAAAGCACATTTATCCCGGCACATGCTATGATCTGCTTTTCCCCGCCCGACAGTTCAAAAATGTTACGGTCAAGAAGGTTTTCTATCCGCATCTTCTCTGCTGTAGAAGCGATCGCAGTCTTTATGCGCTCCGGCTGTTCTCCCCTGTTTTCCGCGGCAAATGCCATCTCGTCGGTAGTATTGACGTTAAAAAACTGCGTTCTGGGGTTCTGGAAAACGCTGCCGACATGGCCGGATATCTCGTATATGGACATGTCTTTGATATTACTTCCGTTAAGCGTTACCGTTCCCGAAAGCTCCCCATTGTAAAAATGCGGGATAAGCCCGTTTATAAGCCTGATCACGGTTGTCTTTCCGCAGCCGGATCCGCCCGTGAGCACCACAAACTCCCCGTCTTTTACAGTGAAATTAAGATCCCTCACTCCGGCGATGTCTTCGTTTACCCCGTCCGCACGTGTCACATTGTACTTGAATGTCGTATTTGAAAACTCTATCATAAACTGCCCTCAGAATATAAAGAATACGACGAGCATTAATGCCATGACAGCTATCAGCGCCACGTCCCATGCGGTTATCCCGACCGTGCATATATGTGTTCTTTTTCCGTCAGTACCGAGTCCCTTGGTAAGTGATGCCGCCGACAGGTCATTAGCTATCTGCACTGTGGACATCATTATCGGGACCAGGATATACTCGATATAGATGAGCGGGTTTTTTATATTCTGCCCTATCTCTCTCATTTTCATCGCATCGTGGATCGAAGAGTATTCTTCTTTAAGAGTCGGGAAATACCTGAACATCACGGACATCGGTATCGTTATGATGTTTGGAAAATGCATCCTTTCCATAGCCGTGATAAACTCGCTTACCGAAGTGGACCTGACCATGTACCATCCGCAAAGGTAACCGGGTCCGAATCTCGATATGACTCCGCAGACTATCATGATCATCAGGTTAAGAAAGCCGCTTGTCTTTGGCACAACAAAGCCTTCGCACAGCACGACCGCCAGAAGGATGAGCGAGCTCACTGCCGCAGCTTTATATTGTTTTATCAGGACAAGGAGCAGAAAAGGAACACACGTGCATATGAGGCGTAGTATATATTCCACCCCCGTGAGTTTACCGCTCATCATGATGATCCCGACCGTGATAAGGAGCATCATTTTCGTCCTTGGATCGATCTTTGGGAGTCTCTGCTCATTTACTTCCTGAACCGCAATTTCCATCAAGCCATACCTGCTTTCCTGAAATGCTTCTTAAGGACCTTTGCGCCCAGAAGACCTCCGATGGTCCCGCCCACAAGGCACATAAGGATCATCGCAAAGAACATCCATGTGGGCGTGTAGGACATCATCTTGTCCACATATTCCTGTCCGTATCCGTCAACAAGACTTGCAAAATATGATTCCCTGAAGCTGAAGAAAAATGCTATCACCATGCCGAGAAGCCACAGGCTGAAGGTTGCCGAGCCGATCACACAGTGCTTTATGCTCTCGTACTTACCGGCGCGTAAGACAAACTCGGTGATGAGGCCCGCCGCAATGCAGAAAATGAATATCGGATAGGGATGACCGGTGACAAACATGAGTATCGCGATGATGATGCTTGTAATGGTTATCATGCCGAAATGCTTGATCTTTGAGAAATAGAGCATGAGCGGAATGCCGTTGAATATCGGTCCGATAAGAGGCATTACCGCCATGAATATCGGAATGAATCCGAGGCACGCGACCACAAAGGTGATCACAAAATAAAGCGCCGTAAACACGCCGACCGTAATAAGGTCCTTCACTTCAAACTTCTTTTCCATTAAAAACCCTCCTTGTTGTGGTTAGCCCTCGCTAACCCGCATTCATTATTTTAGCCGCCTTTAAGGCGGCGTAAAATCACATTTGTTTTTTCATACCGATGGCTTCCGCCCAGTCAAAGAACCGGCAGATCGCCTTGCAGTGTTCTTTGATCTGTTTCCATGTCATTTTGTGGATAAACGGTTCATAGACCGCTGTCCAAAAGGAAGTGCAAAGCACATGCATCTCGGTTTCCGATATCCCGGACGCTGCAAGTCCTCTTTTCTCTGCTTCACGGTAGTACTGCATATATGCCTTTGTCATGCGAAGCGCAAACTCATGTCCGTAATTTTCGTATGAAGTACCTGCCGAGCCCTCAAGAAGCAGCACAAAGTCCTCTCTTATCTTCCAGAGCATGCCGAACATATCCAATACATACTTCTCGTTCATGACCCACGTTCTTTGTACCTCTTCATCTGTCATGGAGGAAAAATCAATGTCTGTCCTGAGTTTGATAAAGCTGTCCAGAGTATCTGCGGTCTCTTTTACCACCGCGCCAAAAAGCTCTTCTTTTCCTTTATAGCGCTTGTATACCGCTCCCGTAGTCACTCCCGCATTGTCACATATGGTCTTGAGCTCGGCTTTTAAAAATCCGTTTTTCATAAACTCTTCCCGCGCGCTTTGTAAAAGCCTGGGATCGATGCTGGTATCCCTGACAGACATAGGCCCCCCTTTCTAAGATCTGACCGATAATCCGTTTATCGGTAACAGTATTATCATTATTTTGTCCGATTGTCAATTGTTTTTTTTGTAAGGAGGAAGTTTTTCAATACGATCCCAACATTATTTGACACTGCCACCGCCACATGATAAAATCCCCTTTGTTACGTTTTGATCTATGAGATTTTTTCCTGGAGTATATCGCGATGGGATTGTTTGAACTACTGCTTCTTTCGGTCGGCCTCGCCATGGATGCGTTTGCAGTGTCCATCTGTAAAGGTCTGGCCTCCGGTAAGGTCACAAAAAAAGAATATCTTCTGTGCGGAGCCTGGTTTGGTTTTTTCCAGGCCATGATGCCGCTCATCGGATATCTGGTGGGCTCGAATTTTGAAAGATTTATCAGTATGATAGCCCCGTGGGTAGCCTTTGTACTGCTTTCCCTTATCGGAGGCAATATGATAAAAGAGGCGCTTTCGCCTGAGGAAGATGTGTCTCCGGGATTTGACTTTAAGACCATGCTCATGATGGCGATCGCAACCAGCATTGACGCGCTCGCTGTCGGTATCACTTTTGTGGCCGTTCCCGTTGAAGTCTTTTCTTCCGGCCGCCTTGTAAACGTTATATTTGCGGTGATCATGATAGGCGTGATCACATGTTTCATTTCCATGGCCGGCGTAAAGATAGGCAGCGTTTTCGGAAGCCGCTACAGATCCGGCTCCGAGATCATGGGCGGAACGATACTTATCTTCATTGGTTTCCGCTCTCTCATCACATATCTTGACACTTCAGATTCGCTTTCCGATTCCGATACGATATTCGGAATGTTGATCCCACTTATCGGGACTCTTTTGGGCTCTGCGGTCATCTACGCCAAAAAGGCGCGCATCTCAGACGACATGCGTGCAGTGCTTGTGGGCAGCAGCTCGGGTATAATGGTCTCGATCGCTGTCTGGGGAATGATCGAGCCGGCAATAGGAGGCTTAAATAAAGTGTCTCTGAACGGCATCATTCCCGTGACGATCTGCTTCGGACTCGGAGTCCTCCTTCAGATACTGCTCGATCTCCTCGTGCCTCACACACATGTATATTCAAACATCACCGAAGGATTAAAAAGCAGGCTGGCCCCCGAGATCAAAGTGATGCTCACCGAGGTCATACACCACATTCCCGAAGGCATTGCACTGGGTTCTATTTTTGCGGCCCATTTCATAAAAACAGAATGGATCTCCTCGTCCGTAGCTTTTGTCCTTGCCGTGGCGATCGCGCTCCAGAACATCCCCGAGGCGCTACACGTCTCTATGCCTTTGAGGGACACCGGGACAAAGACCGGAAAAGCCTTTTTTATGGGTGTCATTTCAGGGATCCCCATCCCTCTGCTTGGCATCATCACAGTCGTCATCGTAGTCCTGTTTCCGAATACGCTCCCCTATATCATGTCGGTTGCGGGCGGCGCCCTCATCTACACAACAATAGAGGAGATCCCTCAGATCTCCTCCAATAAAGACAATGATAAAGGCGCTCTTGCGTTTGTGGCAGGTTTTGCTATCGTGATGCTGATGATCTTTTTAAAGATCCCGGCCTGAAATGTCGTGCATTAAGCTTTTCTCAGTATAAAGATCCTTCTTGCCTCTCTGGCTTCGCCCGGCCATGCAAAGTATTCGATCTTTTCAACCTTGAAATGCTCACCGAGTATATCGGTCCACTCTTCGTCGGTTCTTGAAACCATTCTGAGAACGCCGTTTACATAGATCTCGTTGCCGTTCTTTACCTCGATGTTCCTTTCGGGATCGCTTGCCGCATTTGAGTGATAATTCATGGAGATGATTATCTTTGCGTCCTTTGTCGCGATCCTTGCGATGTTCTTTATGATGTCTTCCGCCACGTCTGCGGGAAGCACGTCCACCACATTACTGCATAATATGCCGTCATAGGAAGCCTCTTTTTCCTTTGAGATCCAGTCGGTCGAAACACATTCTGCCTTGAAACCGCTGCCGGCTCCGTAGGCGGAGCCCAGGAAGTTTGCGAGTTTTATCGCATTTTCCACCACGTCGACTGCGGTCACGTCTTTGCAGCCCGACTTACTGAGCGCGATCCCCGCCCAGCCCTCACCGCAGCCGTAGTCCAGGACCTTGTTGCAGCCTGATAAATGTGCTGTCACAATGTCTCTCAGTTTTTCCGATGAAGCAAGCTCTTTCCATCCGTTTTCCGGATCGATCTCTTTAAGATATTGCTCCTTTTCCGCATCTCCCATTTCAAAAGCCTGATCCCAAAACTTTAAAGCATCACTGTAGGTACTGTTCATGTCTCGTTCTCCTTGTGTTTGTGTGGTTCAAGAGTCTGTCTGACTGCGCGTCAATACGGATTATACCCGCCTTCCGGCACAGCGTCAAGACGAAAGCCTGGAGCGACCTGAAAAGATCCTTTTTGAATTCTGCTCATCCCGCTTGCTCTATGCAGTCGTACAAAAGCTTGACGATCTGTGCCTTTTCGTATCCTTTCCCTATGAAAACGACCTGATTGCATCTGTCCCCATAGGTTTCATCCCAGTCGTCCTTGATATCGGGAAAATCTTCCACTATCTTGTCAAGTTCTTCCTCAGGCCAGGCAGATACCCACTCGGACAGCTCTGTGATAGACGAATTTCTTCCTGCCTGTTCAAACAGCTGCACATGCTTCCAGTCATCCGAAAACCATATATATCCCTTTGTGCGGATGAGCACTTCCGGATACTTTTCAACAAGTTTGACAAATGCTTCGCGATTAAACGGTCTTTTCTCCTCAAAAACAAAAGAAGAGATACCGTACTCATCCACGCAGGCTTTCTCATCATCATGCTCGCAGTTGTTAAGTGCCCTCTGAACTGCGCTGTAAGCCTCCACCTCATCAAAATCAAAGTCTTCTCTGTTAAGGATTGCATCCAGATCGACTTCGCCGTTTACGCACTCTATCATTTCAGCTTCCTGCTGGAGAGCGCGAAGTCCATCCCTTACCTCTTTGAGCTGTTCTTTGGTAAGAAGATCTGTCTTGTTAAGGATCATCAGATTGCAAAACTCGATCTGATCGATGATGAGATTGATCACATCTCCGTCTTCAGTCTCTTCATCAGCAGTCAGTTCATGAAGGAACTCCCTGTAGATCCTGTCCACATCAACAACGGATACCACCGTCTTAAGATAAACTCTTGTGTCCTCAGTCATTTCCTCATAGTTGAGGAAAGCGCCCGCAATAGATGACGGTTCGCTGATGCCGGATGCTTCCACAAATACGGCCTCGATGCTCTTGTCTTTCGACAGTCTTTCGATCTCTGCCATAAATTCATCTCGCAGGGTGCAGCATATGCATCCGTTCTGCATCTCAACCATTTCTATCTGAGACACCTGATTCCCGGTCTTGTTGAGAATTGAAGCATCTATATTGATACTTCCCATATCGTTGACGATCAGCGCGACCTTACGCTTTTCCTGCTTTAAGATATTTTGCATTAATGTAGTCTTGCCGGATCCGAGATAGCCGGTGATTATCACTATGGGTACTTCTTTTGTAGACATTGTTTTTTCCTTTCCTGTACAAAAAAATTGCAACACGGTTGCATATTACCGCACCGGTTGCAATGTTGTCAACAGAATTTTGCAAATCTGTTGCATTTTTACTTTTTTCTTATACGTCTGCACTTACTGCATTTTCCGAGAATTATGGTTTCTGCAGGGTCTATCTCAAGCCCATACTCCTTCAGCAGCCCTGTGCCGAAAGCATCCGCAAAGGGTTTGTCAAGATGAAAGATCTTTCCGCACACGCTGCACTGAGCATGCATATGTCTGTCACAATGCTCATGTTCAGCAGAATACTGATAATACCATGCATCCCGGTTTGGCTCCTTGAACCTCATGAGTTCGCCGGTCTCACATAACCGGTCAAGGTTCCGATATACCGTCGTCCGGTTGACTTCAACCTCTCCGCTGCATGCCTCTTCGTATATTTCCCTGGCTGTCAGCCTCTGCTCGGGATGTCCTTTTAAATATGCCATTATCACTTCTCTGGCTTTGGTCTTGTAGGTACTTTTCATATTCCGGTCCTTTCCGCTCTGTTTATCCGTACAGATATTGCTGTTCGGAACACTGGACGATATATTCTCCTGATCTTCCCACCCTTTTTCCGAAACTCGGTCTTTAGTATCTCTTGAACCGCCTTCTATCAGCGACGTAACTGTCTTGCCTTTTGGCGCACATGATTTCAGGCTTCTCGGACTTTATGGTCTGAAGCACTCTGTTTGCTTCTTCTTTACTCAGATCCGACAAATACGAATTTCTTTAGCAGGTACATCTGGAAGTTATTATTTCCTTAAGTACTTTTCATCCGATTCATATTCTTCGCTAACAAATCGTTCCACTGTCATGTGAAGATCATACTTATCGCGAAGCTCGGCAAGTTGCTTCATCATCGGTGATGCATGATGAACATCTATAGCCTCCTGATCTAACCACGAATCAATGAGCAATACAGTCTCGGGGTCCTTGAGAGGTTGAAAGTATTCATACCTCAGATTTCCTTCTTCTGCTCGAATAGCATCAGCGATACCTGATGATTCCATTTCATCCACAAATGCACGTGCATTTCCGTTTATTCCCTTATAGTAAAGGTTTACTGTTATCATAAAATCTCCTTAGTAAGTTACTGGAATATAATCTTCTTCTAAAGATCTTAATTCATTTTATTCCTGATCATCCATACAAAGATATTACGCTCTTTTCATTACCATTCTGACTATTGTAACCGGTGTGCCGAGAGTCCATTCCTTTTTGCAGCCGTCAAACTCAAAACCGTATTTGTGATAAAAGTTTATGGCCCTCTCATTCTTTTCGAATACCCACACAAAAAATGTATTGTATTCGCTAAGCCTTGAAATTGCTTCATTCATTAATCTATATCCTACTTTCCGGCCGTAATACTCCGAAAGGACATAGATCGCATCAACTTCTCCAGCGTCCGGCAGGTCTTCATCTCTCGACGGACTATATACTGCAAATCCTATAACTTTATCTTTATCCTTAGCTACAATAGTATTTTCCGGGAAATTCCTGGCACGTGCTGTTGTAGCCTCTATGGTCATCGTATCAAGATATCTGTCACATACAATGCCTCTGTAAGATTCCTTCCATGCAGTACAGTGAACATATCCCCTCCCGCACAATTCCTCATCGGTTTCAGCTGATTTTATGATTATTGAATCATTTATTTTTTCCATGAAATTATTATTCCCCATTCAAAAAACACGATCTGTCATCGTCTATAAAACCGGAAAATAACTTCCGGTATGACGTCCAACTACGTTAATTGATTATTGTAATATCCTGTCCACAGCTGTCGGAAGATGCCCAAATTTTTAAATATCAGTTTGAAATACAGCCAATCACCAAGATCATCATATTTTCTGGTGGAATTCCGGTTTAATCAGCTTAGCCGAAAAACTGTGACTATGATAATAATGATTTTGACCATTTCATTCTTCATCCTTTACCCTGTATGACCCAATCTCCATTCTTTTCTCAAACTCATCTAATGGAAGGGGTTTGTCAAAATAATAACCCTGTGCATACTTACAGGAATTCTCTTTGAGAATCCTGACCTGTTCGGCTCCTTCAACACCCTCTGTAAGGCATTCGATTCCCATCTCTGTGGCCATTGCTGTTATGTGTTTATAGAGCACTGTTGATGAATTATATTTCTCAGCATGGCTCATAGGAAGCAGGCTTCTATCTATCTTCATTACATTCCATGGAAGCTCCCTTATGATATTCAGGGAAGAATAACCGACACCAAAATCATCAATAGAGGTATGTATTCCGATCTTCTTGAAATCTTCAACAAGATTTTTCAGTTTTTGGTAATCACCTTCCGAAGTGGTCTCTGTCAGTTCGATCTCGATATATTCGTATGGAACATTATTCCTGTGAATAACGCTTACGATATTTTCAAGCAGGTTTGGATCAACCAAATGCCTTCTCGAAAAGTTTACCGAGACTCTGACTGCATTTTTTCCTTCATCCAGCCATCGTCTTATATCCTTGCATGCCAGATCAAGCATATAAAAATCAAGCCTGCAGATATCTGTATTTCTCTCCAGTATGGGAATGAATTCCATCGGAGGAATAGTCTTTCCATCCCTGATCCACCTGCAAAGTGCCTCTGCTCCTATGATCTTTCCCGTTTCAACATTTACCTTGGGCTGATAATACGCCTTGAATTCGCCCTTTTCCAGCGCCTCTTCAAAATGCCTGCGGACTCTCGAGACATTCTCCTTCATCTCGAGATTCTTAAGGCTCGCATAATACACATCACCCTTATCGGACGCTTTTGCAGCCTGGCATGCAGGCATAATGATCTCAACAATATTTCCCGGTCTTTCAAACCTGAATTCTTTCGGAAT
>JAEENL010000056.1 GCA_016283775.1 Lachnospiraceae bacterium
AATACCCTTTTACATAGGTCTCAAAAAGCTCGAGCGACAGGCTTACCTTTGAAAGATCCCGCTCGTCCTCTGCCGCGGTATTTGCGCCAAACCTTATGGAATCTCCGAAGTCAAAGATCGAAAGACCGGGCATTACCGTATCGAGGTCTATGACGCATATTCCTTTTCCCGTTTCGGAATCGAGCATTATGTTGTTGAGCTTTGTGTCGTTATGTGTGACACGGAGCGGAAGAAAGCCGTTTTTAAGCCTGTCCGCACAGTATTCCATATCGGCCTTGTGAGCCTCAAAGAACGCTATCTCGTCACGCACGGAAGCCGCGCGGCCGCATACATCCGCAGCTACGGCAGCCTGAAAAGCTTCATAACGCTTAGGTGTATTGTGAAAATCGGGTATCGTCTCGACCAGCTTTGACGCGTCAAATGATGCCATCTGACCGGAAAATCTTCCAAACGCTACGCCGCTCTGGAAAAAGTCGTCGTCATATCTCACCTTGTCAAGGCTCACAGCATGGGTTATAAAGGTGTACATACGCCAATAACTTCCGATGCTGTCTACAAAATATGCTTTTCCTTCCGCGGTCCGTAACGGATTCAGAGTCTCTCTCTCAACATCTCCGCCGCGCTCTCTGATCTTTTCCTTCAGAAAATCCGTAACGAGTACGATGTTCCTCATAAGGCTCTCGGGATCCTTGAACACCTCCGTGTTCATCCTCTGAAGGATATATCTTTTTTCAACGCCCGATTCGTCACATTTTACCAGAAACGTATCGTTGATGTGCCCGTTCCCGTATTTCTCGCAATATACCACGTTTCCGGGGAGGCAGAACGCCTCAAGTGCTTCATTTTTCTTTGCGCAGATCTCTTCTCTTGTCATAACAAAAAACTACCTTTTCCTAAGATCATCCATATAGAAAACTTTTCCGTTGACTCTTGACTGCTCGGCTGCGTATGCCATGAGATGGCTTTCTACAGAAAGCTCGATACCCGAACGGATCTCGACCTTTTCACCTTTGTGTTCAAGAGCGTTGAGGAAATCCATGGTCAGACGGTAATCGCCACCGCCGTGGAAGCCTTCCTCGCTGTTCACGTCGATCTTTCTGACTTCGCCCTCATAGAGATAGTTGGGTGAGTACTTTGTGACCGTAATGAAATCTTCGGAATCGTCTCCGCAGATGTCGCCGTTCTCGCACATGACTTTGATGGTCCTGTGCATCTTGTTTGTAAGGCCGCTCAAATGGAACGTAGCCGTTACGCCGTTTTCAAACTCGATATCCGTGACCTGATTGTCGCAGACATTGTTGTCGCAGCGGAATACACAGCGTCCGTAAGGGCCTTCTCTCAAGGCCTTTAAGATGCCTTCCTCGGACTGGTCCTCGGTAAGCACCGTTGCAGGCCATTCTCCGCGTATCGGCAGATATGCCTTTTTGCCGTCAAAGCGGCAGGTGTCGGCGCACGGACAGTCGAGGCATCTGTCGGTCGAGCCTTCAGGTGCGTTTTCCGGCCTAAAGAACGAGAGGTTGCCGAAAGAGGATATCTTTTTGGCATTGCTCCCGACGAGCCAGAGAAGTATGTCCATGTCATGACACGATTTTTGCATGATTATCGGGCTTGAGAGGTCGGAATTACGCCAGTTGCCGCGCACAAAGGAATGAGCCATGTGGAAGTTTCCCACATTTTCGGCGTGCTGGATGGTGATCACCCTGCCGAGCTCTCCGGAATCGATGATCTGCTTGATCGCGGAGAAAAACCTCGTATAGCGCAGTACATGGCAAACAACTACGGTACAACCCTTTTCCTTTGCCTTGTCCCTTATCTCGATGCACTCATGCACATCGGGAGAGATAGGCTTTTCGAGGAGAATGTCGTAACCCAGGTCCATCGCAGTCATCGCCTGAGCGTAATGATCCCTGTCCATGGTCGCCAATATCACAGCATCGGCAACCTTCCCAAGGCGGAAGAATTCGTCCGTGCTTGAAAAAGCCATATCTTCGGGAATCTTGAAATCCGCGCACGCGCAGTCCCTTTTTTCCTTGTTGATATCAACCACAGCCACGATCTCGGCTCCCGCCTTTTCGTATGCATATCTGGCGTAGATCATTCCTCTTTGTCCCGCGCCTATTATTGCAAGTTTCATCATTTTCCTCTTTTCCTGATAAGAAAGATTGAAAGTACCGCTATCACCGCAAGGGCTCCGATGCCTCCGAGTATCCAGGGCGTGCTGCTGTTTGCGGTCTTTTTGGAATCTTCCGTTTCGGGAGCTTTGGTCACAGGTGCACTGGTGGCCGCAGGTGTTACCACGGTCTCCGGCGTATTGGTGTTTTCCTTTATTTCGGAAGTGGGTGCGGGAGTTGCCGTAGGCTCAGCCTTGGGTGCCTTTGAAACGGAAATGCTGTAAATGTCATAGGATGCATCGGGCTGCCCATTTTCCATGGCAAGGTAGATGACCTGCGCTCTGGAATCACCCGTGTTCATCCTTACGGAAAGCGTGTACTCGCCCTCCGCAAGACTTGCGGGAACATTGAGCTTTGCCTTAACGGTGCTTCTTCCGGGAAGCCATGTGGTGGTGTCAAAATCCTGTGTCTGCTCGTAAACTACTTTTCCCGAACCGTCCTTAAGCATGAAGGTAACGGGGCAGTTGTAATAGATCGGAGCTACACCGGAGTTGTTCCATGTCACATCAAGTGTCGCCTCTTCGCCGGGAACAAGCCTCTCGGGCTTTGCGATGCTGTAAATGCCATAGTTGTAACCCATGGTGGAGAACATGGTCTCGATGTTGTAAAGATACTTGTCATACTCAGGATCGCCCACCTTGAAATCGCAGGCAGAGCATGGTCCGAGCCATGTCGTGTGGCTGTCTCTTATCTGTGCGAGAACTGCACAGATGTTTTTGTCAAGTGCATTGGTGCGGAAGTCGCCGTTTGCAAACTCACCACCCGAGTAGTTGAGCTTCCACCAGTCGGGCATTGCGGATGCCGCGATGTCCTCAGGAGTGGAGCCGGGCATATCGGTATTACCTGTAGCTGCCCACTCAAGGAAGGTAGGTGTGCCGCCGTCGCTTGTCACACCGAAGATGTCGTTGTACAGACCCCAGTTGTTGTTTGCCGCTACCGCGTAAGGCTTTCTGATACCTACACGGACATTGTGGAATGCGTCCACGTATGCCTGCATGAACTGCTGCGCAAGCGCGGGATCGGGGAATTCACCGGTACCTGTGGGCCATGTGTGGAACTCTGCCCAGTGTCCGAGACTTCCGACTTCAACATATGCGGTGATCGCGGGATCGTCGTAACGATCGGCAAAGGCCTTGATTATTGCAGCGTGGTATTCAAGGAGTTTCTTGCTCTTGTAGTTGGGAGAAAATCCGCAGCCACCAAGAAGTGATCTGATGGTGTCGCCGAAATAGAATGTTCCGGCGCCTTCGCCCTCTGCATTTTCTGCCTCAAGCTCATCATAAAGCCACTGAGGGATATCCATCCTCTTGATATTGGGATCTCCGTTCACAACGTTAGGATTGTCCATAACGAAACGGAATACCATGCGGCAGCCCTGTGCCTGCCATTTTTTGAACTGATACTGCTCTTCGAGTTCGTCAAATGCGAATTTTCCTTTTTCGGGCTCCAGCTCGCTCCACTTTACGTCAACGTAAATGAGGTTGTGCTCGGAGAGGATGTTGTCAACATCGCCCTCGTTGATGTCGGCCCAGCCGACCCAGCCCTTGTAAGGATTGTTGTGGAAATCATATGCAGCCTTCGGATAGAATATGCCGTCTTCGCGGTTTTCCTCGACCGTTCTGCTGATCGTGAGATATCCGCTTTCGGGAAGAACATACTCGCCGTTGTTTGCATCCGCTGCGATCCTTACCGTCTTGGCGTCGCCGATGTCGGAAAGATAAAGCTGCATGAGCACTGCATCGCTCTCGTGATACATGTAGATGCTCTTGCCTTCGGATGCAAGCTTGTTGTCGGCTGTCACTGCATAGAGTTTGCCCTTGTCGACAACATAGTATACGTTTTCACGTCCGTCATACTTGTAGCCACCATCGCCGGTGGAGATGTAATACCAGTTGACGGTCGAAAGATCGCCGTTACCGGTAAGCATCGTATAGAGTCTTTCGTCAGACTTTACGCCGAGAAGGTTAACGTTGTTCTCATGTCTTGCATAATTACGAACGCTGTTCCAGTCGGAGAAATCAAAGTCTTCCGCTGTGATATCAAAGGTGAGCCTGTACTTGGGAACCTTTGCGAAAGAGCCGTTTTCGGCATCTCTTGCAGGTGTGAATCCCTCGGGAGTCAGTCTCTCGTAGGTGACTTCGTCTGTCTGTACGTCGTTTCTGTCAATGAGCACATAAAGATCGTCACCGACTTCATCTGTAATTTCATGCATCATAGCGATAGGAATGATGTATTCTGCGCAATATGTGCCGGGTTCCGAAGTGGCGCCGATCACCTTGTCAAAACCTTCTACATACTGCTTTTTCATATTCCACTCAAGGATAACGGGATCCTTTGTGTAGAAAAATTCAAGATTTCTTGTCTCGCCCCATGAATGCCAGTCCTGGAAGAGCATATCACCGGTGTTGTGATGAGCATAGCCGGAATGGATGAGACCGGTGGCGTCATCGTTGTCGGTGCCGATGAAAAGGCTTGTGGTGTAGGCCGCAGAGCTTTCGGGATCGGTGACGCCCTTGATATAGGTCATGACATAAAGATTGTCATTGTCGCGGAGCGCATAGAGATCGCCTAGTGAACCCTCGCCGTGTCCGATGGGCTCCAATCCTGCCCAGTCACTGTCATTTCCGTCAAGAGTGATCTTTGGCGGTTCTTCATCGATGGGTGCCGTAACTTCAAGGAATACAGGCGTCTCGGGATGATCGGGATCCTCATCGGGGAGCATCTCCCTTCCGTCCTTCATCCTGACTTTGTAAAGATCGGTGCCGCCCTGGAGCATCTCCACGGGGATAACGATCTCAAAGCCGCTGTCTGCCTTGTAATAATTCTTGATGGGTGTTCCGGTATCGATCCTCTTGCCGTCCTTTGTCTGGTAAAGGCTACCGTTCGCCTTCAGTTCGTAGGTTGCGGAATCGGTCTCGATATAAACGGAATAGTTGTTGCTGAGCGCTTTTGTGTCAGCGTGGATATAAAGATTTTTGCGGTCTGTCACGGCCTTGAGCATGATCAGGTTGGAGTTCTGGTTCACTGCGTCGTAGAGCATCGAACCCCACTGGCTCTTTGTGCCGGAGAACTGCTTTGCCGCAAGATATGCTTCAAGCTCGGCAGGTGTGAGACCTGTGATCTCGTCGGAATAAACTTCCTCAAATGTGGGAACGGTGTAGTATTCACCCACAGTCATGGGACAGTCCGCAATGTCGGCCCAGTTTGATACCGTAGCGGCATGGATCCCGATCTTTGCGGGATTTCCCATTGCTTCGAGCGGGATCGAAAATTCAAGAGTCTTCTTGTCTTTCGAAAGTCCGCGTCCTACGGGAGTGCTGGTTCCTTTAAGACCTTCCCAGTCTCCCGTGTCACCCTCGTAAACATAGAGGATATCGGTCTCGAGAAGGTAGTCGGCACCTGTGAAATACAGGTGGTTTGTGGCATTGTCGTCTGTATCGAAATAGATATGCCACGTGTCAAAATTGGCAGAGCTCGAAAGCTCCATTTTGCCGTAAAGCATGCCGTCTTTGGTAAAAGCAGAGAGCTTGGTGATCACGCCGCCGCCCGCAAATACGGGTGTGATGTGGAGCCAGTCTTCGCTTAAACCGTCCATTTCAAACGCAGCATCGCCCTCGGCGTATGCCGGGATCTCTCCCGGCATACGGAGGCTTGTGAGAAGCATTGCAAAGAATGCAACGCCTGCTGCTATCCTTTTAAAAAGTTTCTTTCTTTCCCTTTTATACATTGCCTGCCCCATTAATGCATTTTATCAGTGCTGATGACCGTTAACCTTGAAGAACTCGTCAAGCTGCCTCTGAACCTCGGCTACATATGTGTCGATGCCTGCTGCCTTGAGCTCTGCAAGAGCTGCGGGATAGCTGGTCTCAAAATCTACGAAACCGCACTCGATGGGAGTGAATCTCTGGTTTACAACTTCGTTGATGGCTGTCTCGATCTCTCTTACATTGGAGTTGTCGAAGTGGAATGCGATAACATCACTTGTCTTTGCGTTGTCGTCCCAGGTCTCATACATCTTGATGAAATCTTCGGTAACGTCGGAAGTGAACATGGTGTAGTTTGCGTTACGGAACATCCACTCATAGAAGTAGCCTTCAAATCCGGGATCCTTAAGAACGATACGGCCGTTCTCGATGGTGTAGTTGTCACCTTCAGGTCCATAGAGGCAGAAGAGATAGTTTTCCTGGTTCTTGTAGAGCCAGTTGAGGAACTTCATAGCGCCTGCAGCGTTTGTTGCGCTGTAAGGTACGCAGAGAACTTCACCGCCGCAAGCTGTGATGTACTTGTCAGCTGTAGGATTTAACAGATAGCTCTTGAGCTTTGCGTTGGGATCGTTGGAACGAACGGATGCGATGATCTCGTTTTCCTTGCCGAGTGAACCCTCTACCCAGAGGTATGTGCCCTGCTGCATACGGGAATCACGCTCGTTGTAGTTTGTTGTAAGCTCGTCTCTGTAGAGACTGTCGTTGTACATGCTCTGGTTGAACTGTGCAACCTTCTTGAATGCTTCTGTTTCGAAATAGCAATATGCCTTGTGAGTCTCCTCGCCGTAAACTACGGAATCGCCTGCTGCACACCATGTGTACTGCTCGTCTGCGAAGTTTCTTGTGAGGGGCTTGAAGATGATGTCGGCAGGGCCGTTCATCTCGGGATACTTATCTGCTGCAAGTGATGCAAATTTCTTGAGGTCGTCCGCTGTCTTGATCTCGGTCATGCCAACGCCTTCAAGAATGTCCTGACGTACGCATACGAGCTGGAACATGCAGGATGAAGGTGCATAAGCTGAAGGGATACCGTACTGAACGCCGTTTACAAGTCCGCCTGCAAGCTGTGACTCAGGAATGACCTTGAGCATATCAGGGCAGTTTTCCTTGATTAGGTCGCCGATGGGCTGTGCTTCCTGCTTGTTTACCATTGTGGAAAGATCCGGAAGACCGTCCCAGTAAAGGTCGATGGGCTCTTTTGCGGCAAGAAGGATGCTCTTCTGCTCCCAATACTGATCCCAGCCCTTGTAGATGAACTTAAGCTTGATGCCGATCTCGTCAGCAAGACGAGGGTTGAGCTGATTGTTGATGAAGTTTGCCATGGAATCGGTCTCTTCACCGGGATAAAGGATAACTACCGTAGATACTTCACCGGGCTTGTCAGGTGCCTTGGTAGCCGTTGTTTCCTGCTTTGCGGATGCTCCCTGTGTAGGGTTGTCGTTACCTGCGGGCTTCTTCTCGTCGCCGCATCCTCCCAGTACCGACAGTGCAAGGACCGCTGTCAACAAAAGTGCGATAAATCTTTTTTTCATTTGTAAACTCCTCCTTAAAGATTGAAAAAAATCACAAAGCGTTTTTTACGCTTATGCACAGATTAATGGTGTCACTCCTTCACCGCACCGGTCATAACGCCGTTTACAAAGTATTTCTGGATGAAGGGGTACAGGAAGATGATGGGTCCGATGGTTATGATCGTTACCGCCATCTTCATCGTTTCCGAAGGAAGCTTTATGTTTGCCGCCGCTCCCGACGGGATTCGTCCGCTGCTTATCGCGTTTACGTTTGACATTACGTTGTAAAGGATGAACTGCAGCGGGAATTTCTTTCTGTCATCAAGGAACATGAGTGCGTTCCACCATTCGTTCCAATAGTTCAGGGCGTACATCATGCCGACCGTGAGCATTGCAGTCTTGTTGAGCGGAAGCGCTATCTTCCACCAGATGTGGAACCAGCTCGCGCCGTCAAGTCTTGCCGATTCGTAGAGCGAAGTCGGAACCGAACTGAAGTAGGTCCTTAAAAGGAACATGTTCCATACGCTGAACATCGAAGGCAGGATCAAGGAGATGTACTGATCTCTCATGTGGTAATAGTTGTTGCAGACTATGAACCACGGGATGAGACCTGCCGAGAAGATGATCGTAAAGTTGCAGAAGAACGAGATCGCGTTTCTGTATTTCAGATCCCTTATGGACAGTGAGAACGAGATCATGCTCGTTACAAGCATTGCGCAAAGTGTTCCGATCACTGTGATCGAAATGGTCACGATGTATGATCTTGCGATGTTCGTTCCGCTGCGCGCGAAAATGTATCTGTAGGTGTCAAGCGTGAAGCCCTGCGGGATCACGGAATATCCCTTTTTTGCCACGATGGCGTTATCCGAGAAAGATACGGCAACCACCATGAGCAGCGGGTAGAGGCACGCGATGGCAACAATTCCGATGATCGCGATCGCGATGGCCTTTACGATGACATCGCTTGCCGAGGTATGTATTCTGTTGTGAGCTCTGTTTGCAGTGTTTTCCATCAGAACAATCCCTCCCCGTCGTTAACTTTCTTTGCAAAATGATTTGACAAAGTAACAAGGATAAGACCCATGACGGACTGCATGAGGCCGATGGCCGTCGTATACGAGAATCCGAGAGATCTCATTGCCGAATAAACGTAAGTATCGATAACGGCAACTTCATCGTAGAGCAATGAGTTGTTTCCTACGATACCGTAGATCATGCCGAAGTCACCGAAGAAGATACGGCCGATGCTCATGAGGCAAAGGATGATGACTGTGGGCTTTAAAAGCGGAACCGTGATGTACCATATCCTCTGGAAGCGGTTTGCGCCGTCGACCGTGGCGGCTTCATACAGAGATGCGTCAAAGTTTGACATCGCGGCCATATAGATGATGGAGTTGTAACCGCACCATTTCCATATATCCGCGGTGATTATGATGCCTTTCCAGTACTTCGGCTCTGCATACCAGCGGATCTTGTCGTGGCCGATGCTGAGCAGGAATCTGTTGATCATACCGCTGCTGTTTGAGAAAAACGCGTAGATGATGGCTCCGACTACTACCCATGAAAGGAAGTAAGGGAAGAACATCGCGCTCTGTGTTACTTTTTTGAATAATTTGTTCTTGATCTCGTTGAAGCAGATGGCGATGGTGATGGGGACCGCCGTGCCGAAGATCAGTCCGAAAAAGTTGATGTACAGGGTGTTGTAAACACTCTTAAGTCCCATTCCGTTGAACTTCGCGCCGGTTCCTGTGTCAACTCCGAAAAATGCCTTGAACCACTGGAGTCCCACAAATTCACTGCCGAAAATGCCATCCAGTATCTTGTAGTCCGTGAAGGCCATCCAGATACCTGCCATCGGAATGTACGCAAACGCGATCAGGAAGACCGTTGCAGGGATACACATCGCGTACAGCTGATGGTTTTTCTTTAATTCCCTTAACCCGCCCCTTCTTTTCGGGAGCGCCTTTGTTTTAGGTGCTTTTTCCTTCATACCTTCATCCTCCGGGCTTGAACCATACGGTCCAGATCTTTCTTGTCCTCATCCGTAAAATACGGTTTTCCCGAAAATGCCTCATCCTTAAGGATCATCATTCCCGTGGTGCAGAACCGCTTACCTGCAAGAAGATAACGTCTTGCCTCCCGTTGTAATGTGGTCGTGCACTCATAATCCTCAAGGGAATTTTTCATGTCTTTGAACAGGTGAATGTACAGCATCGAACCGTCTTCGCCGTCGCTGTAGCGATACATGAGGTCCTGAACGTTTGTGATGTTCCTGCCGTCCCCAAGTATCAGTCTCAGCCTGTCGTCATACAGCCAACTGGAGCTCCAGAAGCCTTTCATGTCGAGTTCCGGATAATATTTTCCGAAAAACTCGAGCGCCAGAGTCATTGAACTGTGCATCCTTTCGGGGGTGTAGCCCTCTCCTCCCGGGATGTGCAGCGCGATCATCCAGTCGTCTTCGCTGAGGGCCGTGCTGTATTCTTTCTTGTCAAGCGTGACAAGGCGTTTTTCCGTGTAACCCAGCGGGTTCATATAGTAGCCGGTGATGTGATCGTCGGTTTCCTCGAGCGTTGTGACGAAGGTCTCGTCGCCGGCGGCCTTACGGTGGCTGTAATAATTTCCGTTTTTCCGCCCCTGCTCATCCTCGTCGGATTCTTTTGCTCCGTGGCGGTCGGAATATTCCTCGCTCACGCTCTCGTCCTCATCGGGGAAACCCCAGTCGAGGAGCTGGCCCTCTGCATCGTAGCTGCAGCCTGCCTCCGCCAGCGCAACAACTTTTCCTGTTGCGTTACTGCGAAACATGCGGAACCTTTCGCCGTGGCGGTAAGGGATGAACAGGAATCTGTCCAGAAGGAAGATGGTGAGTGTGTAGAAATTCATCTTCCAGGGCATGTCCTCCACATCGATGCGTCCGGTCTCCTTGTAGCGTCTCATCTGATCGCGGAGCATTCTGTGAGGAATGTCTTCGTAATATTTTAACGGGATCCCTCTGCGATACATCTCCTTTTCGGAAACGGGCACACAGGCCAGCAGAAGAAGAAAGGCATAGGCATCATTGTATTCCCCGAGACTGTCGGGAAGAAGTTCAGTGTAGTTGTCTATGTCATATTTGTTACGCATGGAACACATGTCCCATACAAAGAAAGTTGAAAAGAACAAAACCTTTTCATCCGACTCCACCGCTTCGAGTGCCTGATCGAGGTAATCCTTCAAGTCGGTCGGGAGCTCGTACGGCGCGAGCAGTTTTTCATAATAATCGTGAGGCATCAGTTCCTTTGCCTCAACAGGAGTGTATTCTCCAAAAGCCTCTTCAAGGCCCTTGGGAAGCTTACGCAGCCCCATATACGTTGTAAGCTCTTGGTATCCCCAATTCGTATTCATTTTGCACTTCCCCAGATTGTTGCGTATTTGTTACGTTTGTTACGCAACAAATATATCACGTTTTTCGTTATTGCGCAAGAGGGAATTTTAACAAGCCCCATAATAAATTTTTGTGCAACTTTACGCAACAATTTTTGGCCTGTTTAGTTGACAGAACGCCAAACATGCTTTATGATATAGAACAACAGCACACCGATCACTTTATGAACAGGAAGGTTCCGCATGAGCACAATACGCGAAGTTGCCGCATTGGCAAATGTATCCGCCGCAACGGTTTCCAGGGTACTCAACCACGATACGAAGTACAAAATGACAAACGAAACGATAGAACGCGTCTGGAAAGCTGTTGCAGAACTGGGATACAAGGCGCCGACATCATCACGCGACCAGATGCGTTACGTGCACAAGCCCGGCTCTGTTTCACAAAGCCCGCACAAGTTCGGTTGCATACTAAACGTTCAGGGCGGAAAATACAACGATCCTTACTATCTTTCCATTTTGTCCGGCTTTGAAGATGCTGTGATGAAAAAGGGTTATGAGATCTCGTTCATCAGGACGAACAAAGAGCTTGAAAATCCCAAGGTCTTAAGCAACACATTTCAGGATCCGGTGAGCGGAGTCATCATCATGAACACGCTCGAACCCGCCACTTTCCAGTATCTTAAAAAACAGACACCATATATTGTCGGGATAGATACCGACCACAACGACATAGACAATGTTGCATACGACCACTACGGCGCCGCCTTCATGGCGATCAGGCACCTGATGGACCGCGGCTACAAGCGCATAGGTTTCATAGGCGGTTTCCGTGAAGACATGCGCAAGAGCCGCCGTTACAACGGATATTTTTCGGCGCTCCACTGTTTCGATCTTGAATACAATCCCGACTGGGTGCTTGCAAGTAACTGGGATGAAGAATACTGCGAAAAGGTCGTGCGACAGGCATACAAAAACAATCTCCTTCCGGACGCGTATTTCGTTGCGAGTGACCTGATGGCGATAGGCGTGCTCCGTACTCTCTTCGATCTCGGCGTGCAGGTTCCTTCGGAGGTTGCGGTGATCGGTCTTTCAAACATCGAAATATCCAAGTATTCAAATCCGCCTCTCACCACGATAGCGCTTCCCATCCACGACATGGGACGCGTTGCCGCAGGCGTGCTGTTTGACAGGATTGAGGGAGACGATACTCCCGCAAAGGTGATCACACTGAGCGCGGAAGTCCTGAAGCGTTCAAGCACATGAGAATTTCATTGCCCCGGCTTTGACAGCCGGGGTTTTTTATGCTCTGCAATGCGCCGCCGCCTGCAAAACTTCTCAAACAAATAACCGAAGGTTACTTTTCTAATGCGTTCAATAAGTATATACTCTATTCATCACACACAGGAGGTCTGTGCATGTTTACCGGATTAAAGAACGCCGTCATAGAATTTTACATAAAAGAAAAAGAGCTTGATATCAGGCTTTTCAAGCTCCTCGGCACTGCGGGGATCCTCGTTAGCCTCATCGGCGCAACGCAGGACATCTTCACCTCCTCCGACTTCACAGGGTCACTCATCAACCTTCTTGCCGCGCTGGCGAGCGTCTGCCTCATGTGGTTCGTGCATACCACAAGAAAATATATCGTGGGCTATCTCCTGACCTCATTCAGTGTATTTATGGTACTCTTTGCGTGGCTGTTCCTCGAGACCGGCGCAATGAACGGCTCCATCCCCTATTTCTTTGCATTCGGAATGGTCTTTACGCTCCTAATGTACAAGGGCGCGCTCATGTACATCATGGAGTTCATCCAGACCGCTTTCTATATCGGTGTTTGCTGGTTTTCCTACAAATATCCGAAATACGTCATCCCGTTCGAATCCGCGGAAAAACAGTTCTTTGACCAGATGGCAGGCGTCCTCCTCTCGGCAATAGGCATCGGCGCGATCTTCCTCATGTATCTCAGCGAATACCGCAAGCAGCAAAAGATCGCAGAAGAATCGAGCAACGCAAAGAGCGTCCTTCTCGCAAACATCAGCCACGAGATCAGGACTCCGATAAACATGCTCCTCGGTATGAACGAGATGATACTTCGTGAATCCGAAAACACCCAGATTACCGAATATGCCCAAAACATCGACAACGCCGGGCATCATCTTCTGTTCATGGTAAATCAGTTCCTCGATCTTTCCCGCATAGACATGGGAAAAGAGGCGCTGTTTGAGGAAAACTTCGACATCATAAAGCTTGCTCAGGGTCTCGGCGCGTTCTTCGGAAAAGAGGCCGAAAAAAAAGGCATTGAATTTGTAATGGATATAGACAAAAAGATGCCCGCCGTGTTTTTCGGTGACAGCAAAAAACTGTCGCAGATCCTGTCAAACCTCCTTTCAAACGCAGTCAAATACACGTCTGAAGGCACTATAGTGCTCTCTGTGCACGACCTCGGAGGAGACGACGTCCATACCGTACATTTTGAGGTGTCGGACACAGGAAACGGCATCACAGAAGAGGACCAGAAAAAGATCTTTGAAAGCTTTGAAAGAGCGGACATAATCAGAAACCGCAACATAGAAGGAACGGGGCTCGGTCTTGCGATCTCAAACAAGCTGGCAAACCTCATGGGGACCGAGATAAAGGTCAAAAGCCAGTACGGAACGGGAAGCGCTTTCTGGCTCGATGTTTCTCTTAAACCCGGGACCGCGGAAAAAGTGCAGGACTCAAATACCTTTTTCATCGCCCCGGAAGCCAGTATACTCATAGTCGACGACAACGACATGAACCTCAACGTCGCAAAATCCCTTCTGAAACGCACTCTTGCAGGCATCGATACAGCCCTGTCCGCAGCCGAAGCCTACGAAAAATACGAGGACCACGACTACGATCTGGTCCTGATGGACTATATGATGCCCGGGACCGACGGGATACAGGCGATGGAGCACCTCCGCACGATCGACGAAGAAAACGGCAAACGCACGCCCATTCTGGTGCTGACTGCCGACGCAACTCCGGAAAAGAAAGAACTCTTTATGTCCAAGGGCTTTGATGACTATCTTCTGAAGCCCATAGACAGCGGCCTTCTTGAAAAGGCCCTTCTCCGCCATCTCCCGGAAAACAAGGTCACCCGCGTAAACAACGAAACGCAGACGGCGCTTGCAGACGAGGACAGAGAGCGCTTCACAAAGCTCCTTGAAAAATATGACATCTCATTTGAGCTTGCGCTGAAACACCTGAGCGGAGACATCCTCCAGTTTGCGAGAGTCGCGGAGTATTTCCTTAAAAACACGCCGGAAACCATGAAAAAGATCCGCGAGAACATAGAAAAAAACGATCTGGAAAACGCTACGATCCTGATCCACTCGTTAAAGGGAAACTCAGGAAATGTAGGCGGCGAAGACCTTTTCTATTCTGCGAGGAGACTTGAGCGAAGGGCAAAGGACAGCGACAAGGAATACGTGATCTCCGCTCTCCCGCTCTTTATCATGAAGGAAAAACGAGTTGAAACAGGGCTTCACAGATTCCTTGAAGAATTTGAAAAGCTCCGTCCGGCACTCACTGCAGAAAATGACGAAAACAAGCCTTCCTTAAGCGAACATGAGCTCTGGGAAGCATTGCTCGAAGCCATAAAACTCGGAAAACAGTCACCGGCGTTAAAACTCGCCGATGAGCTTGGTGAGCGCTTCGGCGAGTCAAAAGACCTTGATGCGATCAAGGAACACATAAGAAACATCGATTTTGAAAAAGCAGAAACGCTTACGGATAGTTCAATGAAGTAAGGCAGGAGGGAACATGGAAGAAAACAGGATATTGTGTGTTGACGACGACATCAGCATGCTGAGCACCATTGAAGACATCCTGATAAACGCAGGCTACACCGTGAGCCTCGCGAAATCGGGAAAACAGGCGCTTGACCTCATAAACCGCGGAATCGAATATTCACTTGTCCTCCTTGACGTGGACATGCCGATCATGGACGGATACGAGACCTTCAAGGAGATCAGAAAGACAGAAAACGCCAAAAACACGCCCATCATTTTCCTCACCGGCATGGACGGGCCGGATTTTGAGATAAAGGGATGGGAATACGGCGCTGCGGACTATATTACAAAGCCGTTTATAAAGAGCGTTTTTCTCGCAAGGATAAAAAACAGGATAGTGACTCCGCAGAACACGCCGAAATACAACAAAGCCGCCCTTGCGGAATTTGAAAAAACGCTTTCGGAAACAGAGCTTGCGGTCGCAAAACACATCGCCGACGGCCTGTCAAACCCCGAGATCGCGGATGTGACGCATTACTCCTACGGCTATGTAAAACAGGTGGTGTCCACCATCCTCGAAAAGGCGAACATGGACAAACGCTCCGACATAAGAAAGTTTTTGAAAGAAGGTCTGTAATACCTAACCAAAGGTTACTTACATTTTTCAGACTCAGTGGTAAAATTCACAAGAAAGCTTTTGGGCTAAGGAGGAATACACATGAAACGATTAAAGAAACTGATCGCATTGTTACTCACAGTATGCGCATGTCTCGGATGCATCGCATCAGCGGAATCCGTACCGACGGCAGCCGCAGCGTACAGCACAGGAGACGGAACTTACGCAGTCTACTACCTGGATAACAAATATGCGAACGGCAAGTACGAAATATGGCAAAAGATCGTATATAAAAGAGACTCAAGCGCATGGGTCGATTACGGCATCTACATTAAAAACCAGTATCTTTCAAACTCCGCAGGAAAAAAAGTGGCAAGCTGGAAAGACTGGTACATATTAAAAGGCGGCGGAACCAAGGAATTCAAATACGCCGTTGACTTTTCAAATCTTCCCACAGACACTTATACCCTGCATTTTACGGTTTGTCCAGAGAAAAGCGGTGGAAAGAACATAACTTTCACTCGTAAGATCAGCCACTCGGGCGGAAAGATCTCCTACGAATCCTGCAAGTATTATTATGACACAAACGGCAGATATCTGTTCAGAGTGACCTTCAACATCCGTCAGTTAAAAGGATATACCCCGAGATTTGAGATCTTTGACGCCAACGGCAAAAAGGTCCATTCGGAGCCCGGCGACACCGTGATCCACTACACCAACTCGCACTACTGGATGGATTGGGATTTCTACAAATCCGACGGCACCAAGGCCAAAACCGGTTACTACACGTTCAAGTATACGGTTAACGGAAAATCCTGCAGTAAAAAACTGTACGTGGAAGTAAAGTAAGGAGGCGCCGACATGAAAAAAGTATTGATATCAATGCTCTCATTAATGCTGATAGCGCTCATTTCCGGCTGCGGAAGTTCGGCTTCGGAAGGCTTCTCCGGTCAGGCGTCGGCTTATTACTGGGATCAAAGCTCAGAGATCACAAACATAACTCTCGATATTATCCCCGTCGATGACAAAAAAGCCGTTATCCAGATCAGCAGCATGAAGGGAAGCGAGGATTCGGAAACCCTCGAAGAGAAAAACTGTTCTCTCACCTACGACCTGGTAAACAAATCCACATATAAAAACAACGAAGCGGGCATCACTCTGACGCTCGGTAAGGACGGAAATGTCACTCTTTCCACCAAGAACGAAGATTATTCCGAGTTTAAAGGAAATTATGTTCCCACCGACGGAACCGGCTGGCTGAACGCCGATACCTACATCGAATTCCTGCGTAACATCCCCGCCGCGGACCTTGGAGACTTCGGATCAAAAGACTCCGACAATATCCTTGAAACCATATCTGATTCCTGGTTCCATGAGTTTGCACTGTACAGAGACGGAGAGTCCTACAAGACCTTCGTCGGCACCGATGACATGAGCGCGATCATTAAAGTAACAGACGGCAAATGCGAAGTGATCTACGGTTCCATGGAAAACACTCTCGGAAAGTCAAATTCCATTAACTTTGAGGGCGAAGACGAAAACGAAGAAGAAACATTTTTCTATGAAGCTCCGGTAGTCTATCCTTATGTTGAAGGCGGCACGGACCTCGTTGTCGGTGCGACCGGCAATATCGTTATAAACGCAGCCTGGGATATGACGGAAAGCGTCAAAGTCACCTCAAAGGATGAATCAATAGTAAAAGTGAACGGCACAAGCATCACCGCGGCAGGCCTCGGAGAGACCGCGCTTGACGTGGAACTTGTGTATGGTGGCTGTAAGAAAAACTTCACCATAGATGTCTGTGTATTGGAAAACGATCCCGATACTATGCTTGAAGACGGCACCTATCACGATCCCAACCTTCTTTCCCTTTTGGACACCGTCACCTACGATTACACCATGGACATATTGAACAACGATGGTTTCTACAGTGTTGACATCGTTGAGAAGGTAGACCCGGGCCATTACCGCCACTGGAGTTATTTCGGAGAAGCCGATCCTTCTGATCCCAACGTCATCAGACTGTACGGTACATGCACCATCGAGGGCTGGTCTGTGGAAGACGATAACGTGTATACCGAGACGATCGAAGCCGAGGATCTTTACGATTCCATCACATTCCACGAAGACGGCGACTCTTGGTATTACACCTGGGAAGAAAATAACGGTAACGCCGGAGAGATGAGCATCTTCCGCTGATATAAAAGACCAAAAATATATATCATGCAGACTGGAGCTTGAAATGAACAAAAGATTTTTTACAATACTGCTGATCTTTGCTGTATTTACCGCTGTTTTTGCGGGTTGCGGAGGTTCTTCCGACGAAGGTCCCGAAAACCTGCTCAACATTGACGGTACCTGGACAGACGACGAAGGATTCGCCATATCGTTTTATCCTGACGAATCCATATGCGTTATCAGGACTCCTTACGGTCGCATCGGTCAAAGCAGCTACACTCCTGAGAAAGGTTATTTTTACTTTGACGGTTTTATATATGACCTTCAGGCAGTTGACCCCGATACAGTCTCCCTAAGGAAGAACGGTCACTCTCGGGACGAGACGGAAGAATCCCTTGACGGATATGTTTTCAAGAGGACCGATCTCGCCGACATCAGAGCATATGACAAATATGTGTTTAGCGGCAACTGGGTGAACGAGATTGGCACCCACATTACGCTCAATATGGATGCAATGGAGTATGACACCCACTCTGAAAACGGCGTCGGAAACGGAACGATCGATGACGAAGGCAACGGAAAAGGACTTTTTATCTTCCGTGACGGCAAGTCTTATCTCATTCTGAACGATGACGGCTCTCTGACCGTGATCACAGAAGATCCCGACTTTGCGAATACCACTTTCGTAAGAGAATAAGAAAAAAGGAGTCCTGTCATGAGCAAAGTTAAAGTCATTTTATTGTGGGTAGCAGTTGCTGTGTGCATGTTAATGGCGATCATCGCATTCCCGTCCTTTGCGAGCATCCTTTTCTTATGGGGCGGTCTTGCGCTGCTCCCTGTAAAGGGTCTCACGGCCTTTTTTGAACGTCACAAGATAAAACTCTGGGCGCGCGCGCTGGCCGTCGCAGTCATCTTCATTTTTGCCCTGATCATAATGCCCGGTAAGGAGACAAGCGTATCGGATATTTCGGAAATGTCCGAACAAAGCAGACAGAGTCTGTTCGTCGGCACATGGAGCTACGGCAAAGACCGCGCCGTTCCTACAGACTATAAGTTCAATTCCGACGGAACCTATTCGATGAGCAGCCAGGGCGGATCTCAGGACCACGGCACATACGAAGTAACGGAAGATACCGTCATCCTTCATTCCGAGCTTTACGAAGACGACCTCGAGATGACGATCAAGAGTTCCAAGGTTCTTGAAGACTGGAACGGCGAGCAGTTAAAGAAAAAATAAGACATTTACAAGGAGGACATACATGGTCTGTTATATCATCATGACACTCCTCGGAGCAGGCTTTGTCGTATACGGGATCAAAAAAAGCAAGATGATCCTGGTAGCGGGAGCTCTGCTTGCCGCGGCAGGTCTGTTTCTTACAGTCAGCACCATTATCCTGGTCAACGGGATAAAGCATCAGCCTCCCGCGCCCGAGATCGACTATGACGCGCTTTTGGGCGACTGGATATTTGAGCAGAACGATCTTCCGGCGGGAGTGGATCCGTCTGCCGACTATTTCACGGAAGTGGCTTTTGTACTGGTAAAAGAAGACAGGACCTACAAGACCCACTGGTATTACGATGATTTCGACCATACCGGGACCATACAGGCAGAATATGAAAAGCTCTCCGACGGCACAGTCGTTCCCGTGTACATCTTCTATGAAAACGGAAAGACTCCCTGGATCAGAGCTTATCAGGTGCCCGATGACCCGAACACCTTTAAGGTAGGCACTGAGAATCTGGAAAGACTGGTAAAAAATATCGGAAACGGCTGATCCGATGAAAAAAGGCAGTCTGAACAAAGGAGACAAGGAAATATGAAAAAGCAGATAAAGATCACATTGATCGCTGCGCTTACAGTGCTTTGCATCTGTTTATGCGGATGCGGCGGCAAAGACACAGGAAACAATACAGACAACGGGAAAAATCCCGGGGTCACCAATAGCGGAAACAAAGGGAACAAAGACGGAGAGATCACCGGGGCCGACTGGAGGACCTGGGGTACCATAGACGGCACCGGCACGCTCGTTGCAGAAGGAAATGAGACAAAGGTATGTGTCTGCCTGTTCGCCGACAGGGCCGAGCTCTACTACGATGAGCCGACACAGCGCCTCTACAAGACCATAGATTACGCACAGACTCTCACAGACGAGCAGTATAAGCACGTTACGATCAACCTGACAGATTTCAACTACGATGACAACACCGACATCGCTATCGAGGTAGCGACAGATGAGGGGCTAGAACTCAGGATGTGCTATGTTTACGACATTGGAGACTATGTTTACCTTCAGTCACTTGCTTATCCGCCGATCATTTTTGACGATAACGGGAACAATATCGACGGCGCCGACTGGAGAACCTGGGGCATCATAGATGAGTACGGCACGATCTATGCCGACGGGCTGGAGTTTTATGTCTGCGCATGCCTTTACAATGACAGAGCCGAGATCTATTATGACGAGCCCGATCAGCGGCTGTACAGGACCATCGAATACGCGCAGACTCTGACTGACGAACAGCTCAAAAACGCAAAGATCATATTCTCGGAGTTAAACGGTGACGACAACACCGATATCACGATAGAAGTAGGTACGGAAAACACCACAGAGCTCAGAATGAGTTATGTTTATGACATGCAGGAATATGTATACATGAAAGGAATTTCATACTGATGAGCGAACAGAGAATTTGTCCCCGCTGCGGGGCCCCCATCCTTTCCGAAGTGTGCCAGTATTGCGGCACCTATTTTGGCGAAGTATCCACACAGGAACTTGCAAGCGAATACCCGACGGTGGAGTGCACCCTTGCAAGATTCACACTTTTCGGAACGATCTTTCCCCTGATCTTTGCCTTATGTCCGGTGCTTTTTGTATTGAAATACATTCTTGAGCCGGATACCATGGAGGAAGGTGCGTTTTCGATGATCGTGATAGCCATTATCGGTATCGTTGCAATGATATTCCTCGTTAGAAACATCTGGGCAGTCCTTTCCGTCTTTTTCATGGGAAAGAACATGAACGGCATTGTGTACGGATATATGGATGACACCGTTTCCTACAACGACCGCCCCGGGCAGAAGATAAAGATCCTTGTGGATTCCGCAGAAGGCAAGCGTTTTATCCTGCTCCCTCTCGCAGGCACCACAAAGCCTTATCCCGTAAACGGCCCCGTAAAGGTCAGAGCATACAAGAACAAAGCGATAGTAAAAGCGAAAAAAGACGAGGTCAAGTGGTAAGGAAAGATCAGACCTGCTTTTCTACAGTTTTCACGTACAGCTTTTCTTCTTCAACGATAAAGCTCACTTTTATCCCGTTGTAATCCATTTTGTAGACCCGTTCGGGGTCACTCTGATACTGCGGGCGTGGGTCCTGTGCCAGGATGCGGATAAGGACATCCCGGTCATTTTCGGGGATCTGTTTAAGCACCTCCTCGGGAAAAACCACATTCAGTGTGCCTTCTTTCTGGCTTAAGGAAAAGCCCCCCCTTGCATCCGGAACGGAGTCGGCATAGGGAAGATAAGGCTTTATGTCATAGATGGGCGTACCTGAAACCATGTCAGCGCCGGAAATGCAAAGCACAGGAGCTTCAGCGCAGTCAATATCCACGCTTTCAAGCTTTACGACGCTTAAGCCCAGCCCGTTCGGACGGAAGGGCGAACGCGAAGCAAACACACCGACTCTGGTATTTCCACCGAGTCTCGGAGGCCTCACCGTTGGACGGAAAACGTCACGGCCGGCCTCTTCTTTATTTTCCGAAAATCCCCAGATGAGCCATAGATGGGAAAACCGGTCTATCTCTCGTATCGCGTTGACATCCCTGAATCCGGGCTCAAACACGATCTTTCCGGGGATCTCGGCAAGCCCGCTCTGGCGCGGCACACCGAATTTGTCCGTAAAGCCTGTGAAAATATGCGCCACAGGCTTTATTTCCATATTATCTTCTTTTTTGTCACAAGCCAAAGCGCACTTACCTCTTTCAAAAAGTCACGTTGTTACATTCCAAAAGCCATGCATATAAGTCTCACGATCACAGCAGCGATCCATGCCACAACGCACTGCCATACCACCACTCCCGCTGCCCATTTTCTGCCGAGGTCTCTCCGGATAGCCGAAACCGCTGCCACGCAGGGCGTATAGAGAAGCGAGAAAACAAGGAGCGAAGCCGCGGTAGACGCGGAAAGCACCTGGGTTATGTCAGAATCAAACATTACCTGCATTGTGGAAACGACGCTCTCTTTTGCCATGAAACCACTTATCAGCGAGGTGCAGATCCTGTAGTCGCCAAGACCGGCAGGCGCCATGAGCGGAGCGATCGCGCCGGAGATCACCGCAAGTATGCTGTCTTTTGAATCGGAAACAAGGTTAAAATGCGTGTCAAAACTCTGCAGGAGCCACACCACTATTGTTGCGACAAGGATAACCGTAAACGCTCTCTGCAGGAAATCCTTTGCCTTTTCCCAAAGAAGCTGGGTAACGTTTTTTGCGCCCGGCATCCTGTAATTCGGAAGTTCCATGACAAACGGCACAGCATCCCCGCGAAACATCGTCCCGCGATAGAGCACGGCAACCAGGATCCCGACAACGATGCCGAGGATATAAAGCCCCGCCATCACAAGCCATTTGTAATCCTTAAAGAACGCGTTTACAAAAAAAGCATAGATGGGCAGTTTTGCCGAGCAGCTCATGAACGGCGTGAGAAGGATCGTCATCTTTCTGTCGCGTTCACTGGGGAGAGTGCGTGTCGCCATGACCGCGGGAACCGTGCAGCCAAAGCCTATCAGCATCGGCACGATGCTCCGCCCGGAAAGACCGATCTTTCTGAGGAGCTTATCCATCACAAACGCGACTCTTGCTATATATCCGCTGTCTTCAAGGAGAGACAGGAAAAAGAACATTGTAACGACTATGGGAAGGAACGACAGCACGCTTCCCACGCCCGCGAATATCCCGTCGATGATCAGGCCGTGCAGGAAATCATTCACTCCTGCGGCCGAAAGCCCCTTGTCCACAACATCGGAAAGCGCGGTGACTCCCATGTCGAGCAGGAACTGCAGCCCTGCTCCCACAACACTGAACGTGAGCCAGAACACAAGTGTCATGATCGCTATGAATGCAGGGATCGCTGTATATTTTCCGGTGAGGATCCTGTCGATTTTTTCGCTTCTTGCGCGTTCTTTGCTCTCGCGCGGCTTTTTTACATTTGAACGGCAGACCTTGCGGATAAAGGAAAAACGCATGTCCGCCATTGCTGCCTGCCTGTCGAGGCCGCTCTCGTTTTCCATCTGGAGTACGATGTGTTCAAGCATTTCAAGCTCGTTCTTGTCGAGTCTTAGCTTTGCAATGATGCGCTCATCGCCTTCTATCACCTTGCTCGCGGCAAATCGTAATGGAAGCCCCGCGTTTTTTACATGATCTTCGATAAGATGCGCAACCGCATGGATACACCTGTGGATCGCACCTCCTTTATCGTTTTCGTCGCAAAAATCCTGTCGGAGCGGCTTTTCCTGGAAATGCGCCACATGTATAGCGTGAGAGACGAGCTCGTTCACGCCCTCGTTCTTTGCAGCGGAGATGGGAACCACCGGGACTCCCAGCATGCTCTCCATCCCGTTTATGTTTATCGTTCCGCCGTTTTCGCGCACCTCATCCATCATGTTGAGAGCGACGACGAGCGGGATATCCATCTCCAGAAGCTGCATCGTGAGATACAGGTTTCTCTCGATATTTGTTGCATCAACGATGTTTATGATGCCCTGAGGCTTTTCGTTCAATACAAAATCCCGGGATACGATCTCCTCAGTGGAATAAGGAGAAAGTGAGTAGATGCCGGGCAGATCCGTCACAAAAACGCCGGGATTGTTCTTTATCTCACCGTCTTTTCTATCCACGGTGACGCCCGGGAAATTGCCCACATGCTGGTTTGAGCCGGTAAGCTGGTTAAAAAGCGTGGTCTTTCCGCTGTTCTGGTTTCCCACGAGGGCAAAGTTTATCTTTGCGCCGTCGGGAAGCGGATCTCCGTCGCCTTTTGCGTGAAAACGTCCGCCCTCACCAAAGCCGGGATGCTCTATTTTTCTGCCTGTGATCTCTTTTTCCTCTTCGGTCTCGGTCACTGGTTCCGTCTCTATCTGTTTTGCGTCCGCAAGCCTTATGGTCAGCTCATATCCCTGGACTTTCAATTCTATGGGATCGCCCATCGGGGCGTATTTTACTATCTCCACCTTTGAACCCGGGATGACTCCCATGTCCAGAAGATGCTGCCGGAGCGCTCCCTCTCCGCCGACGGCCGTTATCACCGCCTTTTTTCCTATCTCAAGCTCATTTAATTGCATTTTTCTCACCCTTCCCATATTCATAAAACACTTGTATTGTAAAGGCTTTCGCAGTCCCAGTCAACAAAAACGTTTACGTAAAACGAAATCGGGCTCATACGGAGCCCTATCGGAGGCTCGTTTGTGAAAATGTATAAAAAACGTATTGACAAATGACCAAAAATTGTGTATTATGACGGTGCAAGGCTAAAAGAATAATAATAAGCCTATATTTTTTGGAAATTTACGAAATCGATTTCGCAACAATGCGGAGCGATAGTTTCGGAGGATTCGAAAATGGCTGATAAAAAAGCGGTAGTCATAAAGAAAAAGAAGGAGAGCCTTTGGGCCAACACCAGAAAACACGTTCCCTATGTGATCTTCGCTCTTCCCGCTTTTCTGATCCTGTTTTTCATCATGTACGTACCCATGGGTGGTATCGTGATGGCATTCCAGGACTTCAAACCTTTTGACGGGTTCTTCCACAGTAAGTTTGTCGGATTTGACAACTTCGCGTTCCTGTTCAAGAGCAAGAGTATCTTCTTCCGAATGACCAAGAACACACTTATCTACTATGTCATCTTTACCGGAGTCGGAACCTTCTTAAATGTCGTACTTGCCATCGCGCTCGACCAGTTCGTTTTCAAAAAAGCGGGCCGCGTGATGCAGACAATGATGATCGTTCCCATCTTCATCTCCTATGCGGCTGTACAGTTTATCGTTTATGCGTTCATCGCAAGCGACAACGGTCTTATAAACAGAGTGCTCGGCACGAGCATTTCGTTCTACTCTGAAGCCAAGTACTGGCCGGTCATCGTTACCCTAACAAAGATATGGAACTCGGTCGGTTACGGATCGGTGCTCTATATGTCGGTGCTCGCCGGCATCGACACGGCGCTTTACGAAGCGGCGCAGATAGACGGCGCGAACAAGTGGCAGCAGATCTGGCACATCACTCTTCCTTCACTTGTTCCCATGATCACGGTAATGCTCCTTCTTTCGGTCGGCAACATCATGAGATCGGATACAGGTCTTTTCTATCAGGTTACACGAAACAGCGGTGCGCTGTACGAATGGACGCAGGTTATCGATTCCTATGTACTTGATGCGATCCTTACCAATCCTAACTACGGTTTTACCGCTGCGGCAAGCCTTTTCCAGTCCACTGTCGGACTTGTGATGATGCTTATCGCAAACGCTACCGTCAAAAAGATCTCACCCGAAAATTCGCTGTTCTAAGGGAGGCTAAAAATGAAAGCCAAGGCTGATCTCAGAAAAGAAAAGAAAGAAAAAGAGTTTGAACCCGTTGAAAAAGGCAAAAAGACCTTCGGACAATATGTCCTCGGCTTTTTCCTCCTGCTCTACACATTGTTCTGCGCACTTCCGGTGCTGCTGGTCTTCATAGTGGCCTTCACATCGGAGCAGGCGATACAGAAAAACGGCTTCAGCTTTTTCCCCGAAGAGTTTTCCATGAACGGTATGAACTCCGTTCTTAAATACGGAACACAGCTCATCACATCCTACGGAGTAACGATCTTCGTCGTAGTCGTAGGCACATTCCTCGGACTCCTCACCATGAGCATGTACGCTTACGCGATAAGCCGTCCGGGATTCAGGCTCGCAAAGTTTTTGTCCATCTACCTGCTCATCCCGATGCTCTTTAACGGCGGTCAGCTCGCGGGCTACATCGTGTTCACAGGTTATTACCACTTAAAGAATTCACTGCTTCTCCTGATCCTTCCGATGTGCGTCACCACAATGAACGTCATCATCCTGAGGACCTACATAGCAAACAGCATCCCCGCGGAGCTTCTCGAAGCCGCAAAGATAGACGGAGCAAACGAATACAAAACGTTCTTCGGCATCTGCCTTCCTCTCATGAAGCCCTCGCTCGCGGCTGTAGGCTTCATGATGGCCACCGCTTACTGGAACGACTGGCAGAACGCGGTGCTCTACATCGACAAGAACGCAAAGAAGCCTTTGCAGCTCCTTCTCTACAACATTCAGAAAAACATCGACTTCCTGCTGAACAACAACAACGTTCCTCAGGCAGTAAGAGATGCGATGGGCGGACAGATCCCGAAATATTCGGCAACGATGGCAACGGTTATCGTAGTCATCGGACCCATCATGGTAGCTTATCCTTTCTTCCAGAAATACTTTGTAAAAGGCCTTACGGTTGGTTCCGTAAAAGGTTGACAACGATATTTGAGGGCTAAGCCTTTAAATATAAAACAAACACATTTACAGGAGGATTTTTATGAAAAAGAGAGTTTTGGCTGTATTGCTCGTTATGGCAATGGTAGCTGCAATGCTTACCGGCTGCGGCGGCGGCAAAACGAAGATCAACATCGTAAGGGCTTGCTTCAACCTTGAGGCAGGTGCTGACGAGGCTCAGGTCAAGAAGGTTCAGGATGCGATCAACGCATACCTCACCGAGAAGGGTTTTGATTTTGAAGTAGCCATCAGAGAGATCGGTTCCGGCGAATACGAAGAGAAGGCCGGCAACGCAGTTGCAAACAAGGAAGTTAACCTTCTTTGGACAGCATCATGGGAAGGCGGAAAGATCAAGACTTCCGCACTCGTTTCCAACGACATGGTTTATGACATTTCCGAGCTCCTCAAGGATTCCACACTCTATAAGTCAATGGATGCAGGTCAGTGGGAAGCTACAAAGTTTGACGGCAAGAACTACTTCGTTCCTGTTTACAAGGACAACGTAGAAGGCTACGATCTTATGTATCGTAAGGAAGCTCTTGACCAGATCAACTTTGATATCACAAAGGTTGCAAAGCTTCAGGACCTCGAGCCCGCTCTCGAAGCATTCAAGGGCCTTGGCCTCAAGTATCCTCTTCTCCTTCAGAAGACAGCAATGTTCTACAGATTCTACATCGATCAGTTTGATTTCTTCACAAGTGAGTCAGAGTCAAACTTCGTAGCTGTTGACCGTGCTTCCGATAAGGTTGTATTCACACTTGATACTCCTCAGTACAAGGAATATGCAAACCTCATCGCTAACTGGAGAGAAAAGGGCTACGTTCACGAAGACGAGTACACAAAGGTTGTTACCGATACCACCACACAGTCCAAGGACTGGGGTGTTTCATGGTGGACAGATACACCCAACAACGCAGAAGCAAACAACAGATACAATCAGGAAGTTGTAGTTAATCCTATCACCAACAGATGGGCACATTCCAACTCCGCTCTCGGTTCCTGCTACTGCGTAACCAAGAACAGCAACAAGAAGCAGGCTCAGGCTTGCATCGATTTCCTTGGTCTCCTTTTCACAGACACAAAGCTTGCAGATCTTTACACCTACGGTATCGAGGGTGAGGACTGGAGCAAGGACTCCAACGGCCAGGTTGTTAAGTCCGGCACAAAGTACAATCACTCCATGTGGGAGTCCGTATCTGCTCTTGTTATCACTCCTGAGCAGGGATCTCCTTCAGATTTCGCAGGCGCTTACAGAAACTTCAACGGAACCGCTAAGACTTCCGGCGCTGCAGGTTTCAGATTCGATCCTTCACCTGTTGATGCAGAGTATGCAGCATGCAAGGCTCTCTTCGCAGAGTATGGTTTCATCATCGAGTGCGGTGGTGTTGCTGTAGCAGACGTTGACAGCAAGATCGCAGAGTACAAGAAGCAGCTCATGGATGCAGGTGCTCAGAAGGTTATCGACGAGTTCACCAAGCAGTATGATGAGTGGAAGAAGAATAAGTGATCCTCACATGTAAGTGTGAAAGATAAAAAAAGCTCCGCCCGTTTGAGACATTCAAGCGGGCGGGGTTTTTTTGTTTATTGAAGATTGTCAGGTTCTTTTGATATAGCTGATGAGTTTTTCTGCCACTTTTTTGTGAGTCGCGGCAGACGGATGAAAATCGACCCCGAGGCCGTCCTCATCCTTTTGCATGTCGAGCTTAAGGAAAGCAAGATTTTTGTCGGTCGAAGACAGCTTATTTATGCGGCGTTCCTCTTCATCGCAGAGGTCCTGTCCCATCACGCCGAAAACCGCTATTATCCTTGCATTCGGCCGTTTTTCACGGATGACCTTGATAAAATCCTCAAATGCGTCGCCAAAGGCACGCACACGGTCCTCATGGCCGCGGGTGTAGCTCTGGTCATTTGTCCCGAGGTTGATCACGACTGTATCCGGGGTGAAGTCTGAGAAGTCATATTCTTCTGGGCTGTCGAGCCCTTCAAACCCGAATCCCGCGACATCGGCATATCTGTATACATCCTGCATCAGCGGGAAAGAAGCGTCGGGCGTGTCGACTTCGGGCGGGATATAGTGGGATATAAGCCCGTTCCCGCTCCATGAAACAAGCGTCGCCTCGGCTTTGAGCGCTTCGGCGGTGAGCATTGCATAGGCTTTGAGAGGGTTTTCCGTGGAAGTGGAAAAATTGTCGGTGCCGCAGACGCCCTCCACTCCGTAGCCGCAGGTGATGGAATCGCCTATGAATTCTATTTTTCTTTTTCTGTCAGGAACACGGGTGACCGTGCCGTCACAGGACAAGGATAGCACTGCCGCTTTTCCGAAGTTTGTCTCGGAAAGGCGCACAAGACGTATACGGACTTTTCGTGGTGTCTCACTGTAAAAGAGGTCGTAGTCAGCCGTTTCCTTGTCCAGCTTTATCTTTTTTACAAATACGCCGTCATGAAAAAGCGCCAGATATCCGCAGAGTGCGGGATCTTCCCAAAGGTCTGTGCGGATCCTTGCGGACGCTTTTGTCCCTTCAAGATCGAACTCCAGTGAAGACCCGGAAAACGTGAGGTACAGCACTCCGTCACGGATCACGTGCCTGCCGCCGGTCTTTATTCTGTCATTTCCAAAAGTCAGATTTTCCATGTGTTTACCAGATGCTTATGCGCTTTTCGGGCGCGATGTACATTTTGTCCTTATCGGTAACATCAAAGGCTTCATACCACTCGGGGAAGTTCCTCGGAGCCATATTTGCGCGGAGGACGTTCGGCGAATGGACGTCGTTTGTAAGGCGGAGCCTTATGTATTCTTCCTTTGCTTTCATGCACCATACTCTTGCCCAGTTCATGAAAAACTCCTTATAGCTTGAGTTTTCAATGGTGTGCATGATCTCTATCGTAACGCCGAGACCGCCGTTGTCCGCGATGTTTTCGCTCACGGTGAGCTCGCCGTTTACCTTGCCGCCGTGGAATTCGATCCCGTCAAACTGCTTTATCATGTCACCGGTGAGCTCCTTGAAAGCAGCGAAATCTTCCTCAAGCCACCAGTTGTTCAGGTTTCCGTTCTCATCAAACTTTGCGCCGTTGTTGTCGAAGGCGTGCGAAATCTCGTGACCTATCACGGCACCGATGCCGCCGAGGTTTTCGCTCACCGTCTGAGACAGCGAATAGAACGGCTTTTGAAGGATTGCCGCGGGGAAGGTGATATCGTTGCGGTAAGGGCTGTAGCAGGCGTTTACCATATGACCGGGCATAGGCCATTCCGTGCGGTCCACGGGCTTGTAGAGCTTGTCAAAAAGGTCTTCCTGGTCTATCCTGTCTATTTTTGCGATAGCGTCGTAATAGGAATCATTTTCGTCAAACACATACTTTGAGTAGATCTCCCTCACAGTATCGGGATAGCCGATCTTTACCTCGATGGTCGAAAGCTTTTTGATGGCTTTTTCCTTGGTGGGCTCGGCAAGGAAGGTGTTTTTGCGGATCCTGAGCTTGTAGGTGTCGATGATCTTTTGAACGATACACTCAACGTCTTTCTTGGCTTCTTCTCCGAAGTAGGTCCTTCCGTAGTATACGCCGACAGGCTCGGAAAATACGCCGGATGCTGTCTGGAACGCTTCCTTTTCGATCG
The DNA here is from genome assembly GCA_016283775.1 of Lachnospiraceae bacterium. Lineage (GTDB taxonomy): Bacteria > Bacillota > Clostridia > Lachnospirales > Lachnospiraceae > RGIG3528. The sequence continues at coordinate 29,496 of JAEENL010000056.1, forward strand.
TGGGATCGGAAGCAATGCCTGAAAGCGCCCTTCCGTATGTCCTTCCGATGGCGTTCATCTCGGGAGACAGGTTTCTGCTCGCGCCGAGAAGTGCCTTTACATAGAGCCAGTGAGCATAAAGCTTGAAGGTCTCGGCCGAGAAATAGCCGTTCATTTCCTTTATCGCCCTGGGATCGTAAACGATGATCTTTGACGGGATATTATCGCCGTACAGGTCGGAAAGGAGCTTCTTTAAGTCAAACGGAGCGACAAGAGCCGCAACTTCGTCTGTATCCATAGGATTGTAGTTTTTGTAATACTCAGACCACTCCAGCCTGCTCTTTACCTTTTTTGCAACAAGAGCGTCAAAGGCAAGTGTGTCTTCAAGGAAGGTCTTTTGTTCCTCTTCCGTGAGCGGGCAGAACCTGAGGAGCTTTGCCACCATATCGGAGTAAACTCCGAGAAGCCTTTGACCTGCCTCATGTCCTTCGGCATAATATGTGGTGTCGGGGAGAATGATGTTCGGGCCGCAGATGATGAACGAATGTTTAGTGGCATCCTTCATATCTGTAGAAACGCCGATCCTTAAAGGGAGCGCGCGGCCTTTCATCAGGAGTTCCGCAGCGACCTTGTTTAAGTCATCCACTGTTTCAAGCGCTTTGATCTGTTCAAGGACAGGGAGCACCGGCGCAATCCCCTCGCGGGTCCTTCTTTCCGTGTCCAGCACCTTCTTGTAAAGCTCTATGGCATAGTGCATTTCCGGAATATCCGTTTTCTTTTTGCCCTCTGCCAGATCCTTAAAATCTGCCATCATCGTTTCTTCAACGTTCTGCGCAAGTGTGGCAAATCCGCCCGTGGTGGGCTTGTCGTCGGGAATGACCGCTGTCTTCAGCCATTCGCCGTTTACGGCTTCATATAAGTCGTCTTGTATCCTTACTGTTGTTTCACTCATAAACCCAATTCCTTTCAAGCATGAATTATTAAGACGTTCTCTATATTACTATATCTGCAAGCCTGTTTTCAATCCCATTTGCGCAAAAAAATAATAAGCTGTTGTTTTATTAAAGGCTTCTTAGTGCTATAATATCCACATATCACAGGAGGCGTTCATGATATTTCCCACATTTTTGAAGCCCGGAGGTCTGATCGGTGTCACTGCATGCTCCGACGGAAAGAGTGACGCTGTCGACCAGGCCCGGCTGGACAACGCAAAAAAAGAGTTTCTGAGCCGCGGTTTTAACGTGACCGAAACTCCGAATACCAGAAAAAGCGAAAAAGGCCGCAGCTCCGAAGCGGTAACACGCGCGCACGAGCTGATCGACCTTGTTGTAAATCCGGATGTAAAAGCGGTGATGATAGTCTCGGGAGGCGATTATCTCGGGGAAATGCTCCCGTATCTCGACCTCGGGAGGATCACCCGCTATGTCAAGTGGTATCAGGGCTATTCCGACCCGACGGGGCTCCTTTACTGCATCACCACAAAATGCGACATCGCTACGGTCTATTCGCAAAACTATGCCGAATTTGGCATGGATCCGTGGCATAAGTCTCTGGAAGACAATCTTTCCATACTCTGCGGGAAAAACGTGGTCCAGGAAAGCTTTGACCGTTATCAGGCAAACTTCGCTGAACGCATCACAGGGCTTGAAGGCTTTGAAACCGATACTCCGGTAAGATGGTACGGCGCAAGGGGAGAAGACTCTCTTTCTGTGCGAGGCCGTCTGATAGGCGGATGCCTGGATGTGCTGCTCGATCTCATCGGCACGCCTTATGAAAACACTCTGGATTTTATAGAAAAATACAAGAACGACGGGATATTGTGGTATCTTGAAAGCTTTGCGCTCGATTCGGAGCGCCTCACCATGGCCCTCTGGCATCTTCGCGAGGCCGGATGGTTCAAATATGCAAAGGGCTTTGTTTTCGGACGTCCTTGCTTCTTTTCCACAAACACCGACACGGCTTATGAGGAAGCCGTTCTTAACGCACTCGACGAACTTGACGTTCCCATCATCTGCGGGGCCGACATAGGTCACAGAAAGCCTTCCTTTACCGTCGTAAACGGCGCCGTGGGCGAGTTTACTCTGGATAATGGCAAGGGAACGTTAAAAATGGAGTTTAGAGAAAGGCCGACCTTATGAAGAAACTGATGAAAAAGTGGCTGCTCCCGTTTTTGGGGCTGTTAACCACCATAACCCTGTTTGCGGGCTGTAATTTTAACGATGTCCTGAATACCATCGATGATGTGATCGATGTGGTGATCACGGATACACCCGCGCCTACAGCGACATTCACACCTGCTCCGACTGCCACTCCGAAGCCAACGGCTACTTTGGCGCCTACGGATACGCCAAAGCCAACGGCTACATCTGCGCCGACGGCTACACCAAAACCCACGGCAACATCTGCTCCGACGGCCACACCGACGCTCACTCCGACGCCGACTCCGGTCATCGACGAGCACGGGACATATACTTCCAAGGATGATGTGGCGCTATACATCCACACCTACGGAAAGCTCCCGGAAAACTTCATTTCCAAGGCCGAAGCGGAAAAACTTGGCTGGACGGGCGGTTCGCTTGAAAAATATGCCCCCGGGAAATGCATCGGCGGATCCCGGTTCGGGAACTATGAGGATCTGCTACCTACGAAAAAAGGCAGGACCTACACTGAATGCGACATAGACACGCTCGGGCAGAAATCGCGAGGCGCGAAGCGCATCGTTTTCTCAAACGACGGGCTTATATACTACACTGAGGACCATTACGAATCATTTGAACTTTTGTACGGAGAACCCTGACCATGAAAAACTTACTGATCTCATCCGAGACCATTCACTGCAAAGACGACCTGTTTGAACTGATGAAGAGCGAACTGCCGCTCCCCGAATACTGCGGCAGGAACCTTGACGCATTGCACGATGCGCTGAGCTACTTAAGGGAGGACGTCCGCGTCACTGTGATAAAGGACGATGCCCTTGTTTCCGCTCTTTCCGAGCACACCACCGAGATTCTTATCCAGATGCTCTCCGACGTGGAGCGCCAGAACGGGCAGTTTGTCCTTTCAGTGAAAGACAAGACCGAAGCCGGAAAGAACGAAAAAAAGCCCGGATTCTTCGCCAGGCTTTTCGGAAGAAAATGAAAGCGCTGAAGTATTATTCTTTATCCAAATATCACAAAAGCCGGAGCATTTTCGCTCCGGCCTTGTTTTTTTATGCGTTTGCTTTCATCGCTTCGATAGCGGATATCTTGGTCGCACGGCGTGCGGGGAGATAGCCGGACAGGACACCCACGGCGATGCCGAGGGCGGATGCCACGATGGGAAGCCACCAGGGGATGATGGAGAATTTTGCTTCTCCGACATCGTAAACGCCGCTGCCTTGCATGAGCGCGGCAAAGATGGGGCCTCCGTATTTGTTTATGGCCATTGAAGCCAGGAAGCTCAAGGCTACGCCTATGATGCTTCCGATGAGGCCGATCATTGCAGCCTCAAACAGGAACAGTTTTCTCACATCTTTGACCATGCAGCCGAGTACCTTCATGATACCGATCTCTCTGGTTCTTTCGTAGATGGACATGACCATGGTGTTTGCGATGTTGATCGCGGAGACGAACATGGCGACTCCTCCGATGCAACCAAGCACCAGCTGGAGCATATTGGACGTTTTTTGCAATGGCTCCAGATACTGCATGTCACTGTACGTCTGATAACCCAGTTCCTTTATGGCGTCCTGGACAGCCGTGACATTCTTGATGTTGTCCACGTTTACGTAGACGATGGAATATCTTTCGATCGCGGCAAGGGCTTTTTTTCTGTCCTCCACGGTCAGGGTAGCGGCATATTTCCTGTAGATCTCCTTGAAATAGTCGATATCCATGTAGCAATAATAATTGTGCTCCCAGTTTTCGGTCTCTCCCATTGCGGCATAATCCTTTATCTGGAGGACAAACTCTTTCTTTCTGGGATTTCTGTTGTAGTTGTATGCGGGGAAGGTCAGTTCGACCTTGTCGACCGCCGGATCTATCTCTTTTGTCTCATATTTCCTTCCGTTGCTGTAATAAAAGTTGTTGTGCAGCATTTCGTAGGAAAATACAAAGTTTTTGTTGTTTTCGGCGCTGGGGTAGCTTCCGCCGGTGAGTTCGGGGAATCCGAACTCGGAAAAGGCATCTTTTCCTATCGCGCGTACCTGCGCCCATGAGGTGTATTTTCCGCTCTTAAGGGTAACCTGTGTCTCGATCATGGGAGCGATCGCCTTGATGTGCTCTATGCCTCTCAGCATGTTGACCAGATTGTCGTCGAGCACCTGGTCCTTTGAGCCTATCCACTCTCCTTTGTCATCGATGATCGCGCCGTACTGCTCGATGCGGATGATGGTCATCTCTCCGTTCTGCATGTACTGCTTCTCAAAACTCTCGCTCATTCCGAGGCCGATGGAGACCATGGCGACTATGGAGATCGTTCCGATGACGACGCCGAGTACCGTAAGCGCGGTTCGTGCCTTTCGACGGGACAGGTTTCTGAGTCCCATCTTTATCAGATCTATGATTTTCATGCGTTCTCCTTAATCGTCGAACTCTTCAAACTCCTTGTTCTTCTTGTGAGCTCTTACTGCAAATATCGGGATGACGATGGCTGCCGCAACAACGACTGCGGCAACGATGTATGCCCAGATGGGAAGCTTTTTGAAAAATGCCACAAACTTGTTGTCGGTCTTTTCACCGTTTCCACCGCCATTGGGGTCGTCGATACCGGGATCGAATCCGGGATCAAATCCGGGATCGAATCCGGGATCGATAAATCCGCCGCCGCCTTCTCCCATAACAAATGTGTTGAATTCCTTTTCAAAAGTGACTTCGTTTCCGTTGCTGTCTTCCATGTGGATAACGATGGTTCCGTAGGAATCACCTTCTGTCATGGGGATAATGTTGCACTCAACTGCTTCGGGGCTTCCGGGCGCCATATTTCCAAGGTAATAGGAATTGCCGTTTGCGAGCATGAAGCCGCCTTCGATGGTAACGTAGGTATTGTTGAGCATGGATTTTCCCATGTTGTAAAACTCGAAGGTAAGAGTGGTAGCGTTACCCATGGTGACCTGTCCGCTCCAGTCGCCGACATTGATGTTTTCTACGGAGCAGCGGAGAGATTCGTCAACGTGGATGAGGAGCTCATCGGTAGCGTCAACTCCGGTAACGTTTGAAGGCATGCCCTCGTATTCATATTCCATGGATACATTGATGGGATATTCGCCGGTGGTAGCCGCAGCCGAAGCCTTGAGCTCGATCTCGATGGTCTCTGACTGTCCGGGAAGGATCTCGTTTACGAAGAAAGTATTGCTTCCTTTTGTTACAGAGAACTCATTACTTGTCACTTTGATTTTGATATTTTTTGCTTTAGTCTCTTCGTTGGTGTTCTTTACTTCAAAAGTGAAGGTGAATGTCTGTGCGGCAAGTAACTTGTCTACTCCTGTAGAAAAGCTTCCGACCATAAGCTTGGGGCGGGATACCGCAGTGTCCTCTTCGGAAGCGACAACGTCGAGTACGTAAAGTGTGGCGTTGTCGTTTACTTCCATCTTGTTGTTGTCTGTGTAGCTGAAGTTGATGTGGAGCTCATTAAGGCCTTCGGGGATGTTCTTTCCGACCTTTAAGGTGATCTCTACTTTCTGCTTCTTTCCTGCGCTGATCTTTCCGACATATACGTAAGGATCGGAAGTGATGGGCTCGAAGGATGAAGATGAAAGGCCGCTTGCCCATACTTTAACATCGTTTACGGAAGCCTTACCCATGTTCTCAAGGTAGAAAGTCATGGTGATGTTCTCACCGGCCTTGGGATTTGCAACAGACTGTGTTGCGCCTGTGAGGCGGAGTTTTGCGCCCTCGATCTCGGGAATAGGCGTCGGGGTGGGTGTAGGGGTCGCGGTAACTTTGATATTCAGGAAAACATAGTAATCGGTTACGGTTGCGGTTTCACCGGTGACTGCATCCTTGTAGGAAATGGTGATGGGAAGTTTGATCCTTCCTGCCTCAGCCTCTTTGGAAACCGTGTACTTAAATGATGCGGTCGCAGTGCCGTTGATCTCTGTGGTACCGACGCTCTGATTGGGTGCTGTTCCGTTTGGTGTAAGCACTTCTTCGTCATATCCCTGGGAGATCATGGTGTTGTATGCCGCTCTGTCTCCGACATTCTTGAAAGAGAGCTTAAGTGTTATGGCTTCACCGGGCTTTGCGTTGAAATCATAGCCATTTTCCATGATGAACTGGGGGCCCAGCTTCTCGGAAAGTACTGTAACGGTCATTTCAAGCTTTTCGGGCTCTATCTCGTCTTCGGAATCCCCAAGGAAGGGATTTGTGCATACGATGTAGTAGTGGTATGTGCCTATCTTTGCGGATTCGCCTACAAGAACGGAATATGAAAGGTAAACCGCGTCGGTGTCGGTGATAATGCCTGCTTCGGTCTTTCCGTCCTTTTCGGTGGCTTTAACCTGTGAAAAACTTAAAGGTGAGCCCTCGGGGCACTCTATGGTAAACTCGGGCATTGCGACATATGCGCTTCTGGAGCCCGTGATTATCAGCTGTTCGCGTCTTGCTACGCTCTGTCCCGCTGCCGCATCAAATCTGGTGATACCGGTCGCTGTCTTTAAATAGATCCTTTCAGCGGCAAATGTCTTTCCTGCTGCTGAAAACAGCGTTAATACAAGGCTGAGCGCGAGTAAAAAAGCCATTTTCCTGTACATTTTACTGCCTGTTGTCTTCATTGGTGATCTGTCCTTCCTTTTTATCTGATTCTTTATTCTTTCCTGTCTCTTCTATGCTCAAAACCTTGCCATCGCTTATCCTTATTATCCTGTCTGCATAGTTGGCAAGAGAATTGTCGTGAGTTACCATCACTATCGTCTGCTTGTTTGCGCGGGCCATCTCGCTTATCAGCTCCATGACCTCTTTGGTGGTCCTTGTGTCAAGGTTTCCGGTCGGCTCATCGGCAAAGATTATCCTGGGCTTTGAAACAAATGCCCTTGCGATACCCACTCGCTGCTGCTGTCCGCCGGACATCTCGCTCGGTTTGTGCTTCATTCGTTCGCCGAGTCCCACTTTTTTGAGCATGTCCTCAGCCATCTGTCTTCTTTTTTTCTTACCTACTCTTTTAAATACCAGCGGCAGTTCCACATTTTCGACCGCGGTCATGGTACCTATAAGGTTGTAAGACTGGAAAACGAAGCCCTCACTGGTCTGCCGGAATTTCGCAAGCTGCGATTCGTTCATCCGGACCACATCTTTTCCTCGGATGATTATCGAGCCGGAGGTCGCTTTTTCTATGCCTGCCATGAGGTTCAAAAGCGTCGATTTTCCGGAGCCCGAAGTACCGAGGAGACAGCAGAATTCGCCGTCATAGATCTCGAAAGACACATCCTCAACGGCCTTGATCTTTTCCTGGCCCATGATATATGTCTTTTTGAGGTTTTTGACCTCGATTATCTTTTTTCTTTCTGTTGCTTCCAAGTAAGCACACTCCTTGTTTATTGAAACATCTTTATAGAAATTTAACAGTCTACATGATTACACGCATAAAAAAAGTTGTGGTTTCGGTTGTTGTAAATTTTTTTGAAAAAATTTTAACAAAAAAGACGAGACCGGTCAAAAAGACCGGTCCCGCCGTGCACACATTTCAGGGTTTTAGCAATTTTAACGTTTTTTCAGATCTTAAGGCTTCCTGCGCAGATGAGCCTTCCTGAGATACGGTCAAAGAGAAGTATGTCTTTGCCGTTTATGTTGATCTTTTCTTTCTGTCCGATGGTGTACATTGCACTTCCGAAAACAACTCCGGTGAGAAGGAACTCGCCGACTCTGAGCTTCAGAGTGGATTCCATACCTGTGGGCATCGCGCCGTATACAACGGTCTCGATGCTGCCGCTGCTTTCGATGTCGATGGCTTCGGGACGGATACCGAGAACATAGTCCTCTTCGGTCACAACAGGTGCGTCAAGGATGCTTTCGTCCTCCTCTTCCACCTTCTGAACATGATATTTGAATACCTCGTCCTTGTTGCTCTTTTCCACCGCGCCTTTTTTGGAGAGCCGCTCTTTTAATTCCGCCTGCTTGTCGGCGATATCCTTGTTGCGGTTCTTTTTCCATTCGTCGAGGTTAAGGGGTTCGTTTGGAACAAATCTTGCGGTGATGTCTCCGAGTATCTTTAAGGAAACGCTTCCGTCAGCCGCGGCCTTGCCTTTTCCTTCAACAAAGTTCATGGAAGGATTTCCCACGAAATCGGCAACAAAGAGGTTTGCGGGCCTGTTGTAAACTTCAAGCGGAGCCGCATACTGCTGGAGGACGCCGTTGTTTACGAGGCAGATCCTGGTGGCAAGCGTCATGGCTTCCATCTGGTCGTGCGTAACATATACAAAGGTGCTTCCCGTCTCAACATGAAGACGCTGCAGCTCGTATCTCATCTCAAGTCTGAGCTTTGCATCGAGGTTTGAAAGGGGCTCATCCATGAAGAGCACCTGGGGCTCGGGAGCAAGCGTTCTTGCGATCGCCACTCTCTGCTGCTGTCCGCCGGAAAGCTCCGCAGGATATCTGTCCATGAACATTCCTATCTTTACGATCCGTGAGCAGGCTCTTACCTTGGAATCGATCTCTTCCTTGGTGAGACGTCTCTTTTCTTCAAGGACCTTGCTGTCCTTCATCACTTCATACTTGTCGTTTATGCTCTTTCCTTCTGCGGCAAGTTTCTTTTTGATGCCGGACATCCTGTCCTCATACTCGGCGAGCTTTGCCGCTGCCGCGTTCTGAGGGTTGGACGCTTCGTGGATCTTAAGTCCGAAAAGCTCTTTTGCTGTGTAGATCGAGAGGCTGTAGTTGTCGATGAGCTTTACATAGGCTTTTTTCTCATCGATCTTGCCGTTTTTGTCACGGCATTCTTCAACGATCTCTTTGATCCTGTTTCCGCTCGCAAGGGCTCTTATCATATCCCCGGTCTTTTTTGCTTCGACGTTAAGGACAGGCATTTCCTCGTTGATATTTTTCAGTCCGAAGGAAATGTTCTCATAAACCGTCATGTTTGGCCAAAGGGCATAGTTCTGGAACAGGAATCCGACTTTTCTCTTGTTTGCGGGAACGTTGATACCTGCATTTGAGTCAAAAACGACATGGTCACCTATCGTGATCCTGCCTTCGGTGGGGGTCTCAAGACCGGCGATCATACGAAGGATGGTGGTCTTTCCGCAACCTGAAGGTCCCAGGAGTGTGATAAAGGAATTGTTGGGAATGTCAAGGCTTACATTGTCCACGCCAAAAAACTTTCCCCAGCGTTTGGTGATATTTTCCAGTTTGATCTCCGGCATGCTTACTTACCTCCTATGCCGCTGTCAAGGCTTGCGCCGGTCAGCTTGTTAACAAGTGTGTTGAATACGAGGATCGTGACGATGAGGATGAGGTTGATGGCACTTGAAAATGCGTAAAGTCCCATTTCGTCGAAATAATCCAAGGTCGTCGAAAGGATGAAGCCCTGTGTGCAGAGAAGCAGGAACAGTGACAGCTCTCTTAAGCAGGTCATGAAAGGAAGCAGATATCCGCTCATGATCGAAGATTTCTGGATCGGGATGATGATCCTGAGCATTCGCTTTATCCAGGGTGTGTTCTGTATGATCGCGGCTTCCTCAAGCTCGTTGCTTATCTGCAGCATGGAGTTTAGTGAGCTTCGCGACGCAAAAGGAATATATTTTACAACGCCTGCGATGATCAGCAGTGTGTAAGTGTTGAAAAGGTTGATGTATTCGTTGGAGAAAAGAATGAAAAATGCTGCGCCCACTGCGATGGAAGGCATCAGGTAGGGAAGGAATGCAACATTGTTCACGTAGTTTGCCCATTTGCTGCGTCTGTTTTTGGATACCGCATAACCGATGAGGGTTCCTATGGTTCCCGCGATCAGCGCACAGACAAGAGCAAGCATCAGTGTTCCGAAGAATGCGTGCCAGATGGTGTTGTTGTACAGGATGCCGGGCTGGCCGTACATTCCGTTTTCGGTGATGTTTTCGTTGGTCACCCACCATTTGGTCGTGAGATGCGCAAGGTTTCCGGTGTACAGGAAACTGTAGTCTCCGGGGTTAGGAAGGAAGGTTTCAAGTGCAAAGAGCATGATGGGCCAGATGCTGGTAAGGAAAGTAACGATGATGAACACGATGCCTACCACATATTTTCCGACCTTGCCTATACGAAGCTTTGTGAGCTGACCGGATTTACCGGTGACCGTCGTATAGTTCTTTCTGCTCTTTAAGCTCATCTGGTTCATTCCCAGGATCAGCACACCGAAGATCATCATGATGATGGCAAGGATACTTGCTTCTCCTGTGTATTTGCTGTTCATGGAAATGTATTTTGTGGAAAGTGTGATGAAATTGAGGTAATGAGGAACGGGATAGCTTCCCATCGCGCTTCCGAAAACAAGAAGGATCGTGGAAAGTATCGCGGGTTTGATCATGGGAAGTGTGACCTTCATCATGATCTTCCACTTCGGTGTGTCAAGAATGGTCGCCGCTTCTTCAAGGTTTGCGTCCATGTTCTTGAAAATGCCGCCTATGAGGATATAGGCGAACGGCGCATAATGGAGACCGAGCACCATCGCGCTGGGGAACAGGCCCTGGCACCACCAATTCGGAAGATAAACATGGAAAAGTGATGCAAGAAGTCCGTCCGAGGTTCCCGTCACCTTGTTTGAGTAGACCATGTGCTGCCATACAACAGCGAGTGTCCACTGGGGCATGATGTAAGGGAAGATAAAAATGGAACTTAAGTATTTTTTGAATTTCATGTCTGTTCTGGTGACAAGAAAAGCAAAAAGTCCGCCGAACAGAATGGAAATGATACAAGTGAGCACCGAGAGGTATACCGTGTTGAGAAGCGGTGTCCACAGGTTGATCTTTGCCATTTTGCTGGTAAAAAGATCGATGTAGTTTACTATGGTGTATCCGGTGATCTTACCTGTGAGATGCTGGTCTATCGTACCGGGATGGATCTGAAAGGTATCTCTTACAATTGCGACTATGGGAGCCACCGTGCTGAAGGTCAGCACTATTCCAAAGAGCAGAAGGATAATGTTCTGCGGGCAGGAAAACCATGTCTTGATCTTGTTTTTGAATATGGCGCCCTTGTCAGGTTTTGCGATTGCCGTCATATTTGTACTGCTCCTTTTTTGAAAAACACGGGGGTGCCGCCGTGCAGGGTGCACCCCCGGAATCAGACCCTTGAAGGGTGTGACATGTCAAAATTTATTCGGGCTTATAATGATCAAGAACGTCGATCCAGCTGCCTACGGTGAAGGATACTTCTGAGCAGTACTTGGGATCTTCGAGAACGAGCTCGCCCTGGCCTGCGCCTGTCCACCAGTCATAACCCTTATCGTTCTTTGCAGGGAAATCGGTTCCGCCGCCCTGAGAGTGATGGAACTTGTCTTCGATCTCTTTTGCAACGTTGGGATTGGATGAATATCCGCCCATGTCTTTGCCCCATGCTTCAAATCCGGACTCTGTGCAGGTCATGAATGCGATGAATGCGCATGCTGTCCAAGGAAGAGGGCTGTTCTTTGTAACAAAGAGATAATGGCAGTAGCCATATCCGCCGATACCGGTGTAGCCGTCCTGATATGCGGCAACCTTGATGTTGTTTACGGAAACGTTTGCGGATTCCTCAACGGAACGAAGCTTTGAATAAACAAGGAGACCTGCCTGATCCTTTGCAGATGCGTCTACAAGAGTGTTGCAGATAGGGCCGTCATCGGTCTGCTCGTTGTAGTTGTTGACCCAGAGCTTGATCCATGCAAGTGCGTAAGCACCGTTTGAACCGAGGCCGAGATCCTTTGCGTCGGACTGCATAGCCTGGATAACGGGCTCAAAATATGCTTTCTTTGAAGCATCAAGCTTGTCATAAGCTTCCTTGAGCCAGCCGGCATACTTATCCTGAGTGAGCATCATGAGGAAGTTCTTTCCTACGATCTCGGAGTCAACGCCCATGAAAAGGGGATGATTTCCTTCGTATACAAAATCCCAGCAGTTGGTATATGCAGCGCTGCCTGTGCAGTTGTACATGAATACCTTGTTGAGGGTCTGGAGAGGAAGGAAGCCGGTGAACTTGTCAGCGGTCGTCTTGTTTGCGTCTGCCCATTCCTTGGGAATGAAGGTCTTAAGGATGTTGGTGTCAACCATCTTGGACTGGATCTGGTTTCCGTCCTGGATGAGTGTCATCGCGAAGGTTCCTTCTGTCTTTAAGGAATCGGATGTGAGCTGCTCAAAGATCTTGTTGTTCTTGGGCTGCTGCCACTCAAACGTCATGTTGTAGCTGCTGTCGATCGTCTGAAGATACTCGATGAACTTGGGTAATGCGGATTTACCGCGGCTGGAGTTACCTACTCCGTAAAATGTCTTTCCGTTTGATTCCTCGATGGCCTTTTTGGCAAGCTCTTCCATGGACATGCCCTGAGCTTCTTTGATGATCTGTTCAACCTTTGAAAGATCACCCTTCTGAGTCTTGCCGCCACAGCCTGCGAGAACGGAAGCTGCCATTGTTATCGCAAGTACTACGGATAACAGTTTCTTTTTCATAAAAATAACCTCCTCGTAAGAAATGTGTGAAAGATAAAACATTTGTCTTAACGACGAGGTTAATTATAATTGTGCAACTTGCCTTTTTAAATAAGTCAAAACTGATATTTTTTGTAAAAATTGCACATATGCCTTCAGGCAAGTCCTTTTGTCTGATATTCCGAAGGTGTGCGTCCGACCAGTTTTTTAAAGGTATTGGAGAAATATGCGATGTCCTGATATCCCACTTTTTCGGCCACTTCATACACCTTGGTCTGGACATCTTTAAGATAGTCCATAGAGCGCTTTATGCGGTAACGTGTGAGGTAGTTGTTGATGCCGGTGTCCGTCTCCGCTTTGAAAAGGCGGCTTATGTGGCCTTCACTCAAACCCAGTGTCTCTGCGAGCTTTGCGATGGAAAACTCGCAGTCGCTGTAGTGATCTTCGATATACTCGATGGCCTGGCGCACATATCTGTTTTCCACGGTTTCCTTGGCTCTTAAGGGAATGAGGTTTTCCTCGGTCTCCTTTAAGGAAACGGGCATATTTGGATGGAGATTCAGAAGGCGCTGGATGGACGCTTCAAGCTCACCGTCTTTGTAGGGCTTCAGGATATAGTCGGAAACGCCGAGACGCACTGCTTTTCTCGCATATTCAAATTCGTCGAACGCGGACAAAAAGATGACTTTGACGGATGGCTTTTTTTCCATGAGTTTTTCCGCAAGGGCAAGCCCGTCCATGCCCGGCATCCTGATATCCGAGATCACAAGGTCAGGGTCGGTCTCATCAAAAACGGCAAGCGCCGCCTCTCCGTTTGCGGCTTCTCCCACGACCTCGCACCCGATCAGAGCCCAGTCTGTCTCATTTTTTATTCCCATACGAACATATTTTTCGTCATCGACGATCATTACCCTTGTCATATCTCCTCCGTGGCGCAGCCTATTCCCTCCGTGGCGAAGCCTACATTTCCTTAAAAGGAAGGATCACAGTCATGACGGTCCCGCCGCTTTCCGGGCGTTTGGCATGTATCCCGTATTGCCCGCCGTAGTATAGCCTTATGATGGTGTTTACATTGTTCAGGCCCAAATGTCCCGAAAGCGCCGACTGATCGTCGTTTTCAAGCGCGCGTATCATCTCGTCGCTGATCCCCGCTCCGTTATCCGTGACAGTGATGTGAAGAATATCGATACTGTCCTGCCCGGTCTCCTTTACTGCATTTATGCTGATATGCCCGTCTGTTTTCCCTGAAAAGCCGTGAATAATGCTGTTTTCCACAATGGGCTGCAAAATAAGCTTGGGAACTTCGGATTTTTCCACATCTTTTGAGACATTAAGCTCCAGGTCAAAGGAATCATCAAAGCGGATCTTTTGTATATCACAGTAGCTCTTCACAACTTCGAGTTCTTCTTTAAGTGTGATGAAGCTGTCTCCCGAAATGCTCGTTCGCAAAATGGCCGCGAGCGATGTGGAAAGCGTTGCGATCTCAGGCACCTGATTTGCTTTTGCGACCCATTTTATCGTATCCAGCGTATTGTACAGGAAATGCGGGTTAAGCTGCGCCTGCATCATCTCGATCTTTGTCTCGTTGACCTTTCTTTCCGCGGCGACCATCTCGTTCATGGTATTTTTCAGGCGTCCCGTCATTTTGTTGAAGCCTGTGGCAAGCTGTCCGAACTCGTCTTCACGCTTCATCTCGATCTGAACGTCAAAATCGCCCTTTCTGAAGCGTTTCATGGCCGCATAAAGAGTATTTATCGGCTTTGTGAAAAGATTGCTGAGCATGGTCGCAGCGAGGAAGCAAACGACAATGCTTATGACTACCTGAAACATCAAAATCTGGTATCCCGCCCGCACCGCGGATTCCTCAAACACAGGAGGCGTTACGTAGATGCTGAGGAGGCCTGTATTTCCTATCTCGGTTATATAGACATTGTTGTTGATATCGTTGTTGTAGAGCGCTCCCGCAAAAAGATTGCTGCGGATCTTGCTGAGCACGGTCCTGTCCTGCGCGGTGCCGATAAGGCAGAACGGGCGCAAAAAAGAGTTTGTGAGCATAAAACCGTCTTTTGCGTTCAGCGCGCCGCTTAATATCCCGGAAATGTTGTCTTTTCCGATCCTTATGATGACGATGATATCTTTGCTGTCTTTGAAGAGTGTTTTTCCGATAAGGAGGTCGGAGCCTTCCGAAGATGCGTTTTCCGGATCGAAAGCATAGACCGTTTTTCCTTTTGCTTCCGCTATCTCGCGGAGCACGGCGTAGTCTGTGGGGAGTTCACCCGGAACATTTCCGCGGCCTGTGGTGTATTTGCATTTGCCGTTTACATATACATCCACAACTGCGTGATCCTTGACCGGATCCGAAGCGGAATAAAGTGCGGAATAAATGGCCGGCGCACTGCTGTCTTCTTCATGGATCTCGTCGACTATGGTCACGTTTTCAGAAATGTTTTTCAGGACGTTTTCCGAAAGTCTGAATATGTCCTGCAGCCTTTTTGTTATTTCTCCCGCCTGTTCCTCATCCTGATGGGCGTGGTCATCCTTTACCCTTGCCTGGAAGCCCTGCACGGTAAGGATTCCGCCGATGATGACAAGGCAAAGTGTCACGCAGAGAAACACCACAAAGATCTGTCTTCTGAACGATTGCCTGATAAATCCCTTCATGGCCTGCCCTCCTTGGAAAAATAGGAGTCCCACAGGTCAAATATCTTTTCCTCGTGATTTGCGGAGCGCGCAATGTCAAAATCTGCGCGTTTCACGTCGGAAAAACCTTCGGGGAGCGCCATGTCGGTGCGAACCGTACGTCTGTAAAATTCACTCACAGCATATTCCTGAGTGTCCATGCTTACTATAAAATCAATGAAAAGCCCTGCGTTGTAGCTGTGCGGGGCATTTTTTACCATAGCGCAGCCATCAGGAACGGCGCTTGTCCCGTCTGTGGGATAGACCATGGAAATGTCATAACCGTCGGCGATAGCTTTTTTTGCGGTCTCCTCAAGCGTGATCCCGATAAGGAAAGTGCCGTTTGAAACATTTGTGATCACCTGTCCCGAGGAATCGAGGACTTTACCGTCGAGCTGGTCAAGAAAAGTTAAAATGCAGGAATCAAGCGGTTTTCCGGTTATCTGCACCAGTGTGGAAAGAATGGTATAGCTTGTGCCGGAATTGTGGAGATCCGCAAAGGCGATCTGCCCCTTCCATCTGTCTTTAAAAAAGTCAGTCCAGGTCGAGGGCGCAACAATGTCGGAAACAAGCTTATTGTTGTAAACAAAAACAAGCGGAAGTTCGGTAAAAGGAGTCCAGGAATTATTCAGAGAAACAAAAGCGGGATCGAGCTTGTTTTTTTCGGTCACCTCATAGGGCATGAAAAGGTCTTTCTGCGCCTCATAGCTTTCTATTCCGCCGCCGAACATTATATCGCATTCGCCTTTTTGTGATGCGGTCTTTACCTGTTCAAACAGCTCCGCCGTGCCTCCCGTCTTTACTTCGACACGGATTCCTGTACGGCTTTCAAATTCGCGGATCACGGGAAGATAGACCTCTTCTTTGTGAGAGGTGTATACGATAAGCTGCTTTTCCTCCGGGATCCTGTATTTTTCCGAAATGCGGACAACATCAGCCCCGGCTTTACCGCAACCCGATATTAAGATCATAAGGAAACACAGAAAACATATCGATGATATTCTTTTTGAAAACTTGTAAAAATGAAGTTTCTCCATATGTAAACCCGTGTGATGTGCTTTTTGTTAAAGTATTGTCATTATATCATATTTCGGGAATATAATAAACTTAAGAAAAACAAGAATGATCACAGAATAAAAAAAAGTGCTCACAGCACTTAAGACATAAAAAGATGCCCAGAACCGGAATCGAACCAGTGACACACGGATTTTCAGTCCGTTGCTCTACCAACTGAGCTATCTGGGCAAATTAGTGATTAAATTGGAAAATTGCGGGAGTAGGATTTGAACCTACGACCTTTGGGTTATGAGCCCAACGAGCTTCCAGACTGCTCCACCCCGCGATGATATAATAATATCAATGCACGTTCTTGAGCATTGATCGTGGATGGGGAAGGATTCGAACCTTCGAAAGCGTCGCTAACAGATTTACAGTCTGCCCCCTTTGGCCACTCGGGAACCCATCCAAAAGAGCCGATGATCGGACTTGAACCGATAACCTGCTGATTACAAATCAGCTGCTCTGCCAATTGAGCCACGTCGGCTTATTATGTCAACCAAAAATGGAATGACAATAAAAAAGTGGAAGTTATAGGGTTCGAACCTATGACCCTCTGCTTGTAAGGCAGATGCTCTCCCAGCTGAGCTAAACTTCCAGACTGGAGTTAATTCTCCAAATAGCGACCCAGACGAGGCTCGAACTCGTGACCTCCGCCGTGACAGGGCGGCGCTCTAACCAACTGAGCCACTGGGCCATATCACGTAATATCCGGATCGTACATCTACAACTGTATACTACTTTTTCCAAACTTTGTCAAGCTTAATCAACCTTCTGGTTAAGCCCTCGACCTATTAGTATGAATCAGCTACGTGCATTACTGCACTTCCACCCTTCACCTATCAACCTGATCGT
>JAEENL010000057.1 GCA_016283775.1 Lachnospiraceae bacterium
GTTCCGATCATAATCCAGAACATGATCACAAACTTTGTGGGACTTCTTGACAACATAATGGTCGGCGCTATCGGCACCGAACAGATGACGGGCGTGTCCATCGTGAACCAGCTGATCTTTGTGTTCAATCTTGCGCTGTTCGGAGCCATCTCAGGCCCCGGGATATACACCGCGCAATATTACGGAAAAGGCGATCACAACGGAGTGCGTCAGACCATGCGCTTTAAACTCATTGTATCCACACTCATCCTCGGCGCCGGCCTTTTGATCTTTGGATTTTTGGGGCATCCGCTGATAAGGCTTTTTATGACGGAGACCGACGTTAACCTCGACCCCGAAGCCATCTTTTCATACGCCGCGCAGTACCTTGCGGTAATGATGATAGGTCTCGTCCCTTTTACTTTTACGAATGCATATTCGGGAACGCTTCGCGAGACCGGACAGACAACGGTTCCGATGATCGCGGGCATAACAGCGACCGTCCTCAACCTTGCCCTTAACTATGTGCTGATATTCGGTCATTTCGGAGCTCCAAAGCTCGGAGTTGTGGGCGCCGCCCTTGCAACCGTGATCTCCCGCTTTGTGGAATTTGCGATCATCGTCACATGGTCACACGCCAATGTAAAAAAGAATCCGTTCATAAAAGGACTCTACAAATCCTTTGCGATACCTGCGGAACTTGTAAAAAAGATACTTCTTCGCGGCACACCGCTGTTCCTCAATGAATTTCTGTGGTCCGTCGGAATGTCCGCTCTCACACAGCGCTATTCCACACGAGGCCTTGATGTTGTGGCAGCCGTAAACATTTCAAACACCATATTTAACCTGTTCAACGTGATGGTGATCTCAATGGGATCCGTGGTCGCGATAATCATCGGGAACCTCCTCGGAGCCTCCAAAAACGAAGAAGCCGTGGAAACGGACAGAAAACTCATCACCTTGTCCATCCTGATATGCATAGTGTTCGGTGTTCTTGAATGGGTATGCGCGCCACTTTTCCCAAAGCTTTACAAAACAGAACCGGCAATAAGGGAACTCGCGGCAAACCTGCTTCGCATAAACGCTTGCTGTCTTCCTGTGCATGCTTTCCTGAACACTGCATATTTCACTTTGAGATCCGGCGGAAAAACGGTGATAACCTTTATCTTCGACTCGGTCTTCATAATGCTCGTGGCTTTTCCC
Organism: Lachnospiraceae bacterium; assembly: GCA_016283775.1. Taxonomy (GTDB): domain Bacteria; phylum Bacillota; class Clostridia; order Lachnospirales; family Lachnospiraceae; genus RGIG3528. Next base: position 1,183 of record JAEENL010000057.1, read on the forward strand.
ATCGCTTTTATGCTGAGCGCCCTTACGCCGATGCCGATAATCCCGCTCTACATATGCGTGCAGCTTACCGATGTGCTTAAGATCGGGCTCGGAGCCATATTCCTAAAAAAACGCATATGGATAAACAACCTTGTAGAAGAATAAAAAGAATGCGGTCCCTCGAATGTGAAGGACCGCTGTTTCTTATTTTGCGATGAAAACGGTGTTTTTTTCAAATATCCCAAACGCAAAAGCAAGCTGCAGATAAAGAGGCATGTCTTCAAACGCCTCAAAGCTTGTCCTGTCAAGGAATTCGTTGAGTGAGATATATTCGTAATATCCGTACGGATTTGCTATCGTAACGGTGTCCTCAGCCACGTCAAGCCCTGTGACGAGCGAATAGTGCAAGGTCCACTGCCCCTGTATCGGAGCCGCCCATTCAAAAGGCACCGGGATCCCGTTTGCGAGCGAGTCGTAGACCATGTCGATAAGCTTTGTATCGGGGAGATATTTATGCATCGTGGTCACGTACTGAGGAAAGCGCTTGTTCATTTCCTTGCAGAACGCATTTCCTGTCGATGTCACGACTTTTCCGTATTCTTCAAAAAGCTTTTCTTCAGTGATGTCCGATCCGCACCAGCCCGAAAACATCTCGATCACGGCATAACCGCAGGACACTTCCTGTCCTATGACTTCAACGCCTTCCACACTTACGGGTGTTTTGTATTTTTCGTCAGATGCTATCTGTGAACGTTCATCGTTCAGCACCTCGGTCATCTTTTCAAGCCTTATCAACGCGCCCATTGCTACGATCGCAACAGCGAAGATCACACCGAATATGATGCCAAGTACCTTTTTCATCTATGCTTCCTCCTGGTCTCTGTAATAAGCTTCAAGTCTCGGCCGGGCCTTTTCATAGGCACTTTTAAGCCCCGGATCGAACTGCGTTCCCATACCTTCCATGATGATGCTGTCAGCTCTTGAAGCATCGAAGGCCTCTTTGTAAACACGCTTGCTCACGAGCGCATCGTAGACATCTGCTATCGCCATGATCCTTGCCTCTATCGGTATGTTTTCTCCGGCAAGTCCCTTGGGATACCCTGAGCCGTCCCAGCGTTCATGATGGAAATGCGCCACATTTTCCGCGATGGACTTGAACATCTCATCGTCAGTATTCAGCAGTATCTCATGTATAACGCGCGCACCTTCGGTCGTATGTTTCTTCATCATGTCATACTCTTCCGGTGTGAAACGCCCGGGTTTTCTTAAGACCGCGTCGTCTACCGCGATCTTTCCAAGGTCATGCATGGGCGCAGCCTTTATCACATTTTGACAGAATTCCTTTGAAAGGTCAAGTTTTCCTTCTTTCACTATCTCACCCACAAGGATCCTCACGCCCTCACTTGTCCTTTTGATATGTCCGCCCGTTGAATTGTCGCGGCTTTCAACCATCATCGCAAGGCTCATGATGAGATTGTCGTGCATCTCTGTGATGTGGCTTGTTTTTAAAGCGACTTCCCTCTGAAGTTTTTCATTGTAAGAGTCAAGAAGTCTTATATATCTTCTGTTTGATGTATCATCCGTAAATGTCACGACATAACCGCATTTTCTGCTCCCGTCGTAAAGATAGTTTATATCCACGTTGAAATACCTGTCTTTTTCAGGATCTCCGTCTGGATCATGAAGTGTAAAGACATGCTTTTGCTTTTTGCTGTCTCTTTTGAAATCGTCGATATAGCGTCTGAGTTTTCTGAGTGAGGGCTTGTAGCCGAGCTGTTCGTCCACCGCAAGGCCGGCGAGCTCCGGCATCAGAGTCGAGGCAATGTCATTGCTCCCCAGATATCTGTACATGAAGTCAAAGGAAACATAGCCGATGCCGCGTTCCCGAACCATCGAATCTATCACGGTTTCCGCGACGTCATACAGGTTTATCCTGAAGGTTATCCCGAGGAACATGATCTGCGCTATAAGGTAGCCCAATGGGACAAGATCCACTTTATCCCTTATCAGTTTCCCCGCAAAAAAGCTCACCATACAGACGACATCGGGAATGAGTAGTATCTGAAGTATTCTTTTCGGAACCTGGTTTTTCTTAAGGAGCGCATAGATGATCGCGACTATCCCCAAAAAGAAAAGCAGGAACACCAGCACATAAAACACGGTATGCATAAAGGCGTATTCTCTGTTCAGTATCACGGTATTTCCGTTTTTTTCAAAAGATACTTCTTTATAAAATACCGGAAGGTATCCGATGGTGAGCGTGGAAACATAGACAAACGCGCTCATCGAGAACAGCACTGTACGCATCCATCTTTTGACACTGATATTGCAGAGCGTGATTATGCTCTCCAAAATGAAAAACTGCAGGAAACAACCGCCTATGTAGCTTATCTGAACGGCAATGACGGCATTTTCGGCATTTTTTGCAAGGGCAAACAATAAATACCCGAGGCAGGAAAGCGGAACAATGGTAAATATCATATTGAAATTGGCGTCAAAATGCTTATGCCAAAAATGGACATACACTGCGGAACATATAAGAGAAAGCACAAACACAACGCCGTAAAACACTGTCGTCATCTCGCATCTCGCTCCTTTCGTCTTAAACATCATAACACATAATTTAATACTTGACAAGAAGAAATACTTCGTGATATGATGTATCTCGCAAAAAAGAGTATTGCATGAAAGGAGGTATGACATGGATGTTCAGTTAAAACGAGGTCTTTTGGACGTTTGTGTCCTTGCCGCGATAAAAAATGACGATTCATACGGCTACAAGATAATAAAGGACATGAAGCCCTACATAGAAATGTCGGAATCCACACTGTACACCATTCTCAAACGACTTGAAGCAGCGAGGATGCTCACAGTGAGAAGCGCCGAGCACGAGGGCCGGCTCAGGAAATACTATCGCATCACCGATGTGGGGGTAAAGCGGATTGACGACTTCAAAGACGAATGGAAAGAAATCATGTCTATCTATCGATTTGTGACCAGGGAGGATCAAGGGAATGAGTAAACAGGAATTTCTCGATCAATTGAGAGCGGGTCTAGCGGGTCTGCCGCAGCAGGACATCAACGAACGTCTGACATTTTATTCGGAGATGATCGACGACCGCATCGAAGAAGGTCTTACGGAAGAGGCTGCCGTAGCAGGCATGGACTCTGTTGACAGCATCGTATCACAGACACTGTCCGAGATCCCTCTTTCAAAGATCGTAAAGGAACGCGTATCCTCAAAGCGCAGCATGCCTGCATGGGCGATCATACTTATCATCATAGGCGCTCCGGTATGGATACCGCTTCTGTTAAGCTTTTTCATCATAATACTGTCATTTTACGTTGTGATCTGGAGCATCGTCTTCGCGCTTTGGGCGACTGTTGTCGGCATCGGGCTGTCATCCGTGGCTTCACTTGCCGCAGGAGTGATCCTGATGTGCCTGGGCCACGGCATCACAGGCGTTTTGCTCATCAGCGCATTCCTTGTGCTGGTCGGCCTGACGATACTGTTCGTGTTCCTTAGCATAGCGCTCACCAAAGCCATGGCGATCCTCACCGGAGTCATTGCTTCGGGAATAAAGAGAATGTTCATCAGAAAGGAGAAATGAGATGAGAAAGTCATCAATGGGCTGGCTTATAGCCGCAGTCCTTCTTATCGTGCTCGGAGCGGTAATCTTTGTAGTTATCATGAGCACCAGAAAATGGGATTTTAAGGAGATTGGAAACGTGGAATACAAGGAATACACTTTTGATATAACCGACGATTTCAGTAACATCGATGTTGACACGGATACCGAAGACATAACCTTTAAGCCTTCGACAGACGGAAAATGCAAGGTTGTGTTCTATATTCAGGATTATGAAACACCCGAGGCAAATGTTTTGTCCGGAACGCTTGAGATAACAACGACCGAAAACAGAAAGTGGTACGACCACATTTCACCCACATTTTCCTTTGAAGATGCCTACATTTACATATATCTTCCCGAAAAAGAATATGAACGCCTCGATGTAAAATTCAGCACGGGCGATATCACTGTCCCGTCGGATTTCACTTTCTCGGATATCGCTTTTAACGGAAGCACAGGTGATGTTACCTGCCGCGCTTCGTCAAAAGGAGACCTCAAGATCAAGCTCAGCACGGGAGACATCGACCTTTCCGATCTGAGCGCGGAAAATGCCGATCTCACGGTATCTACCGGAAAAGTCACCGTTTCTTCACTTGACTGCAAGGGAAGACTTTATGTAAAAGTGAGCACCGGAAAGAGCGTCCTCACAGACATCACCGCAAAGTCCTTCACTTCAGAGGGGAGCACGGGCCACATAACACTCACGGATGCGGTGTTCACGGAAAGCCTGAACATCAAGCGCAGCACAGGAAAGGTCGATCTTAATGACTGTGACGCGGCGGATATCAAGGTAGTGACCGATACCGGAGACATAAACGGCACTCTCCTTTCGGAAAAAGTGTTCATCACTCACTCCGACACAGGACACATAAGTGTTCCCGACAGCACTTCAGGCGGAAGATGCGATCTTTCCACCGACACCGGAGACATCAGGATAAAACTGAAATAAAGCCCACCCAGTCTTTCATGCGCTTCACTTCGACGATCTTAAAGCCGTTGAAGAGAAGCGCTTTTTTTACGTCTTCCTCAGCTGTATTTATGATGCCGCTCGTTATGAAATATGCGTCCTTTTTCATGAAAGAGCCTGCGACTTTGCAAAGTTCTATTATGACCGGAGCCAGGATATTCGCGACCACTATGTCATAGGAATGCTCTCCTATCCTTTTTCTGAGTTTTTCATCTTCCATGACATCGCCCGTAGTAAAGCACACTCTGCCCTCTTCAAGCTTTGCGTCTTCTTTTCCGGAGTATTTTGCGGGAATGCTGTTGATCAAAGTGTTTTCAACGCTCGTATGCACCGCATTGTCGTCTATGTCCGTTCCGATCGCGCCATATGCTCCGAGCTTCATGGAAAGTATCGAAAGTATGCCGCTGCCTGTCCCCACATCAAACACTTTGTCACCCGGCTTTAGATAGTCCTTAAGCCCCGCGATGCAGAGCTTTGTGGTCTCGTGCGCTCCCGTCCCGAAAGCCGTGCCCGGATCTATCTCTATCACAAGGTCGTCGGGAGCAGCATCACAGGTCTCTTCCCATGTGGGCTTTATCAGGATGTGATCGTCCACGCGGAAAGGCTTGAAAAACTGCTTCCAGTTGTCGACCCAGTCCTTTTCTTCAGTCTCCGAATATGTAAAGGTCATGGGGCCGGGATCAAATATCCCTTCATAATCGCTGACCGCCGCCTTTATATCCTCTGCGACCTTTCTCTCGTCGGCATCCTCATCTATGTAAAAGATCACCTTTGCCGTTCCGTCATCGGGCGGAAGTTCGGGCGGGATCACCGCAAAAAGACTTTTTTCCTCTTCTTCCGTAAGAGGCACATTGTCCTCTACTTCAAAGCCCGAAAGCCCCACCTCGTCCGCTATCGCAGCCATATAATCAAGCGCTTCCGTAGTGGTCTCAAGCGTAAGTTTTTTCCATCTCATAAATATCCCTCTTATCTGTGTCTCACTACTTCAAATCTGAAAAGCTCAACATCCGCGTCCGGCGCGATGTTTCCTTTTCTTCTTGCTATGTCTATCTGGTCTTCCACCGTGTCCACCCCGTCAAGATCAGGGAGCAGCAGTCCACGCTTCATGCCCTGCTGCACGATGACACCATATCGCTTCACATCAAGCTCAGCCTTGGATGAAATGCGCTCAGGCGTCGTCAGCACATCGACATTTATCTCAAGCCATTTCAGTTCATCCGGACGGACAGCGTCAAACCTCGGGTCTTCGGAGACCGCGCTCACAGCGTTCCTTATGATCTCCTCCGCCAGATTGTCCGTTACCGGAAGAATGGTGCCGATACAGCCGCGAAGACGGCCGAGTTTATGAATCGAAACAAATGCGCCTGCCCGTGTTTTCAGCAGTTCTTCAGGCACATCGGACGGCACCCGCATCTGTCTTTTGTTTTTTACGAAATATTCCGCGGAAGCCCTTGCAAGTCTTACATATGCGTCTTCTTTTTCTTTCTTTTCTTCCAGCTCATTATCTATATCTTTAAGTTTTTTGTCCAGAAAATGCCTGTCCTCGTCCTGCCCCGTCACATCGAAGCTGCATATCCCGTATCCCACTCCGGTAACGTCCTCATGAGACAGCTTCTCACTCTTTACGGCCTCTCCGTCAAGCGCTCCCGCCATTATGACAAAGGATCTGTGTCCGCATTCCGCCGCCTTTTCGCAGAATGTCTCGTCAAAATCAAACAGTTCTCCGAAACGGGCAGCGCCGCACACATCCATGATCCGTTCGTCATACACGGGGCCTTCTTCGGCAAAGCCGTAAGGCCCGTAGGTCTGAAGCTTATGTGAAAGGTCTCCGCTCGCGACAAAAACGGCGCGTCTTCCAAGATCATCCGCCGCTTTCTTAAGTATCATCCCGTACTCATAGTGCTTAAACAAGTCAAGCCCCGAAAGTCCTGTGCGGACAAGCTTGAAATCGGTGTATTCCTTAAGTATGAACCAGAGCGGAACCATTGTCCCGTGATCAAGGTCACGCTTTCTTTCACCGAGCGTTCCCGCGGGGAACGACTTTTCACTGCAGAGCTTTGAAACATATGCCGTGAACTCTTCGTCATATTTAAGATCCATCCTGATCTCCGGCGCGCGGAAATCGGAAAACGAGCCGAATGCCCTGTTTCCCGGCGAGATGTGAAAATAATCCGCATACATTACGGAATGCGGGCTGGAAATGATAATGGTGTCCGGTCTTATCCGGGCTATCCTTTTTGCGACTTCCTCATAAGCCCGGACGGTCGTTGTTATCCGTTCTTCGCTTCCCTGTCCTATGGCCGGGACTATCATCGGCGGATGCGGTACCATGAATGCTGCCGTGATCGACATATGCGCCTCCTGAATCTTAAATGTTTCCCGTAAACACTGTGTCAAGCCTTTCCCTTGCGACTTCCGCGAGTCTTTTTACGGTCCCGACCGGTGTCGCATCTCTGTCTGTCATGTGGAATCTTGGGAAAAACCTTGTGACGTGGAGCGGAATAGTCTTTTTGTATTTATCCTGCAAAGATGCCACCCATGCGCTCAAAGCGCGCATTTCGTCTTCGCTGTCATTCTCATTTGGGATTATGAGCGTTGTGAGTTCCACATGTGCGGTACGTACCGCTCCCTCGATAAAGTGTTTTACCATGTCGAGGTCGCCGCCCGCGATCTTTTTATAAAAGCTGTCTGTAAATGCCTTGAGATCGATATTCATCGCATCTATATAGGGGCTTATCTCATTCAGCACCTTTTCGGATGCAGTGCCGTTTGTGACAAGAACGTTCGCAAGTCCCGTTTCATGAGAGAGCTTTGCCGTATCCCGCACAAATTCGTAGCCTATGAGCGGTTCATTGTAGGTAAAGGCGATCCCGACATTTCCCATTTGTTTTAGTTCTGCTGCTCTTTCCACAACTTCTTCGGGAGAATGATAAGGAGTCACCTTAGCAAGTCCAAAAGCCTCGTCCGACCAGGAAATGTCACTGTTCTGGCAAAAAAGGCACCTTAAGTTGCACCCATATGACCCAATGGAAAATATCCTGCTTCCCGGCATGAACATTTTCAGCGGTTTCTTTTCCATGGGGTCCAGCGCCGCTGCCGTGATCCTCCCGTAATTTGCAGGGATCACCGTTCCGTTCTCACATTTGCGCGCTCCGCAAAACCCGGTGAGCCCCTCCGCTATTTCACATTGTCTGAAACACACATCACATCTTGGCATAGGCAATGTCCCTGTATCCCGCTTCCTCCGCGGTGAGTGCTGCTTTATAGCTCTTTAAACCTTTGCTGCATACAAAAACAATGGGTTCATAAATATCGTTTCCGATGAGGTGCGGGTTTATGATGAGTCTTTCAAGCGGTATGTTTTCGGCGCCTTCCGCATGCCCGCGGGAAAACTCTTCTTCAGACCTCACATCGATGATGCGGGCCTTTCCCGCCTTCTTTACTTCTGATATATCTGCCTGTCTTATTTCACGGATACTTACGGAAATGGCAGGCTTACGTCTTTTTTCCGGGAAGAATATCCTCTCCTCAGCCTTTAAAAGCTCATCTTCGTCAAGTTCTTCATCGTTTCCGAACAGTCTTTCCTCTTTCGGAAGGATGATCCCTTTCAGATAGACCTGCGCGACATTCATGACGCACCGCCCGCAGTCAAAGAGATCTTTCAGCACCGCGGCGCGCATAAGGTCCTGTTCGTCCTCTTCGTTCAGGACGTTTTTTATGTATCCGTACGCTTCTTTTGCAGCCTCTTTTTTTAAAAGGACCGTTTTCGAAAAGATCTTCATTTTCCCCATACCCTTATGGTCAGCTGGTCGTGAGGCTCTAATCTTCCGGTCTTGAGTACCCTGGCTGTGCTCTTTTTCACTTCGCCTGTCCAAAGATCCTTTATCTCATAACAGGAAGCCTTTAAAAGCCCGGACAGATCTGCTTTTCCTTCAAAGGCCTTTACGATGTTTGAAAGAGACATCTCAAGTCCTGCGGTCTTTACATGATCGCTCACATTTATAAAGCTTACAGCCACACTGCCGTCAGAAAGAGGTTTTGCAAGGATGTCCACTCTGTTGTTGTTCGTAACGTATTCCTTGTTGAAGTCCTTTTCAAGAAGGCTGCAGTAGATACGTTTTGCCTGTATCCCGAGAGTATCCTGGTTGAGCGCGATGATCTCTTTGTTTGCGATGATATCATATATCTCGTCGCCTTTCTGAACACGGCGAAGGTCAAGCCCGAGCATAAGCGGAGAATTCATCATGCACCACATGGTCATGTGCGTCCTGTATTGTACGGTGTCCAGGCCGCCCATTCCGATGACCATCATGTCGGGATCGTTCCATCCCTTGTCGAGTCCCGAAAACTCATCCATTACCACAGCCTTGTTGTACTGACTTGTCACCGCGGGTGTATAGCCGTCCGTCCAGGAGGTAAATCCGGGGTCTCCGTCAGAACCTACATGGAATGAGATATCGTTAAGGATCCTCCAGGAATCCCCGACCTTTTTTGCCCAGTTCTGCGGCTGAGTCTTTCCCCATTCGCAGAGAGAATAGATGATATCGTGCTCAGGATCGGCTTCATTAAGCCCCTCAAGGAGCTTTGCGTAGGAATAGAGCGTGTTTTCCTGCCTTCTGTGGTTCATGAGGCGTATCTTGTATTTTCCCTTTTCAAAAGAGAATTCAAGCTCTCCTCCCGTAAACTCACCGTCAAACAGATATATCACGTCACTCGTTTCGTCGTCCCTTACCGCGGCTATCTGAAGCCAGCTTCCACGGCCTTCTTCCTGCCCCGATATACAGTCGAACGAAAAACTGTAACGGCCCTCATCGATGTCAAGCAAAAAGCAGACCTCGCCGCTCTCCGGCCTCACGGGAGTCCGCATGGGGCCTGTGCCGTCAAAGGTACCTATATGTGTGAAATATACCTTGCCTTCGATCTCTTCCGTGCAGACGCCTTCTCCCGCCGTAAACATATCACGGCCCGCCGTGAACACTTTTTCGTATGGCTTGCCGCTGTCATCCGCGATCTTTGAGACCTTGACGGAAGCAATGGCGGGAGCAAATACATACTTTGCGTTCGCCGCTTCGGAAAACGTGGCATTGTCCCAAAGGTAATAGCAGTTGTCGACCTTAAGAAAATCAACGCCCCACTCGGTGTAGCTCTTTGCGTCTTCCGCTTCATGGCCGCAGGTTCCTACATATGCGCCTGCGCAGAGGCGTGTTCCTATATCGTTGTACATGCCGAATTTGAAGCCTTTTTTATGGAGATGGTCGGAAAGAGCCCTGAATCCCGAAGGAAACTTGGTCTCTTCGTTCGAAAGCTTTCCGTCCACACGTTCCGGCTTGTAACAGCCGTCATCAAGCACGATGTACCTGTAGCCAAGCTTATCGAGACCGAGCTCGATCATCTTGTCCGCGATCTCTTTTGTGAGTGCCTCTGTGTTGCCGCTCCCGAACGCATTCCAGCTGTTCCAGCCCATTGCCGGAAGATGTCCCTTTTTCTTTCCGTGCAGAACCTTTCCGTTGTCAAAAGAGTCGTATTTATACTCAATATCATCGATAACCTCAGGACTTGTCACACTACAGTTTTTCATTTTCTCCTCCGTTTATGAACGTTATTCGGCATCTTTTCTGCCTTCCGACAGGCTGAACCCCTGCAACTTGTCAAGTATCGCAAAGAGCTCGTGTTTCTTTTCTTTTATCATCGAGAAATTCTCACCGAATTCCATCACATCCTCGGAATACAGGTTCTGTTCCCATTCGGGAAGCCCGTCGCCGTTGGGATTTCCGGTCTTTGCAAAGTTGACGAAATAAGAAAGCATCGCTTTACTTAATTCCCTGTCATATGAATCGTATAGTTTTGACTTTGCGGGAATGTTCCCGTATAGGTAGACTTCTTCGCCGCTGTGCCATGGTCCGAGTCTTCCGTTGTCCTTTGTGAACCAGTACTGATAAACAGGCACCGAATTCTCGGCTTCCAGGCGGTTCAGGCAGTAATGAGGATAATCAAAGAAGATCGCGCCCCAGATCTCGCTCCAGTATTTCTTTGCTTCGGCATCGGTCGACGCAGGATAAAGTTCAAGCACCTTGTCGGTGTAGGCGCCAAAATACGCTCTTACCAGTTCCTTGTAATCCTTCATCGAAGCGCCGCCGAATATCAGGAAAGCATCCGCTTCGTCTCTGTTGTATCCGTGTAAGAGTTCCTTTTCGTTGAACTCTCCGGCAAGGTAACTCTCATACGGTGTTTTTGTAAGGACATATCCGTCCACGGTGATATGGTGCTGTGTTTCCGCCTCGCCGACCAGCTCTTTTGCGCTTAATTTTCTTAAGTCCGAAACAGTCTCACAGCCGTATCTCTTTTTTAAGGAACTGCCGCTTTTCAGTGCTTCGCTCATAAGCCTGAAGGAATGTGTGGGGCTTACCGGCGCTACTGTGGAGCTTTCGAGTACCGCCCTCACAAACAGTCCCTTTGCGAGAGGAGACACGCAGAGTGCGCTTACGGAAGCCGATCCTGCCGATTCACCGGCAAGAGTCACATTGTCGGGATCTCCTCCGAAGGCCTCGATATTGTCCTGCACCCAGCGGAGCGCTTTTATCTGGTCCAAAAGGCCATAATTTCCCGTGGTACCGTGCGATGATTCCGCTGCAAGCTCGCTGTCCGCAAAAAAGCCGAAAACGCCGAGCCTGTAGCCCATGTTTACAACAATAACGCCCTCACGTGCAAGGCCTTCCCCGCTGTAATCCTCATACCACGGCTGCCCGGTCTTAAGAGATCCGCCGTGCACATAGACCACAACAGACAGACCGCCGGTGTCTCCCGCAGGCTTCCAGATATTCAGATACAGTGAATCCTCGCTCACAGGCGCGATGTAATTATCTTTAAACGAGATCTTGTAATCATGATAACCTATGATCTGAGCAAGAGAATCATAGATCGGCAGATTTGTGGGCTGCATGCTCATCGGAGCAAAATGATCGCAAAGAAGCACGCCGTCCCAGTTGTCCGGATCTTGCGGTTCTTTCCAGCGAAGCTCCCCGACAGGCGGCTTTGCGTAAGGTATCCCGGCATAGATCTCTATCTTGCCGTCTTTGCTCAAAACGCCCTGAACGTCGCCGTTCTGCACTCTCACAACATCAGTCTTCACGGGGTTTTTATATGTCACCGCCGAAACAGAGCGCACAGGCGGCCAAGTAACAAACAAAATAAGTGCAAATACACCGAACCAGACAGGCCAGATGAGAAGCTTAAGCAAAACATGCCTCTGCTTCAAAAGGAACACATAGTCACAGATTACCAGCACGCCCAACACCAGCGTCAAAATGAATCCCGCAACGGTGTTTTTGTTCAGTTCAAGCACCGCAAGCATCAAAAGCAGTATGATAGAAAAAACGATATAAAAAGCAACGCCTTTCTTCCGGTTCTCTGTTTTTTTCATGTTCAAGTCTCCCAAGTCAGAAAAAAAACAAGTGTATATGCTACGTAATCTATACTTTACCACTATCGCCGGGTTTATTCAACAAAAGGACATACAAAAAAGGACACATCGCTGTGTCCTTAACTTTGGTGTATCAATTTACTTATTTAGGATTGCGGCTATCCTTTCCGCGTCTTCTTTGGTGGTAAACTTAATATTATCCCTGCTCCCCTGCAGCATGTAAACATCTGTACCTGCATATTTTCTAAACGTCATCGCGTCGTCCGTAAGGCTTTCATCATGCGCCGCAATGGCTTTCTCGTATGCGTTTAGGATCAAGTCGTACTTAAAGCACTGAGGAGTCTGCGCCGCCCATAAAAGGCTGCGTTCGGGTGTAGACACTATCCTGCCGTTTTCGTCGGTAAGATGTATGGTGTCTGTTACGGGCACGCCCACCACGCAGGCGCCCACCTTTTTTACATATTCTGCGGCCTTGTTTATCACGTCCGGCTCTATGCAGGGTCTAGCCCCGTCATGTATCAGCACATAGTCGCTTTTTAAAGCTCTGAGCCCGCTGAGGACCGACTCCGGACGGCTTGCGCCGCCTGTGACAACCGTGCGGCACTTTTTTATCCCGCTTTTTCCGATGAGTCTTTTAAGGCTTTCTTCATCGCCCGCAGGGCAGACGAGCACGATATCGTCGACAACGCTCTTTTCAAAAGCATGGAGCGTCCATTCTATCACAGTGCGTCCGTTTATCTCGATATACTGCTTTTTAGTGTCTCCGCCGACACGTGTACCTTTTCCGCCCGCAAGAACAACGGCACTTACCATCTTGTCACCTTTCCCCAAGTTTAAGGTTTGGCACAGCGTTGAGCGACAGGCCGCTCCTCACGCCGTTCATGTATTCATAATAGGCCGCGGCGCCGATCATCGCGGCATTGTCCGTGCAGAATATGGGTGAAGGATAGATAAGCTCTATCTTTCTCTTTTCGCATGCGGCTTTCATCCCCGCTCTTAATGCGGAATTTGATGCAACGCCTCCAGCAAGCGCAACGGTCTTGAAACCGTATTCCTTTGCGGCGCGGATCGTTCTGTCAACAAGGACATCCACGACCGCAGCCTGGAAGGATGCGGCCACATCCGCCTGTACAATGGGCTCGTTCTTCATTTCCGCCTGATTGAGATAGTTCAGCACTGCGGATTTCAATCCGGAAAAGCTGAAATCATATGGGAATTCGTCGACTTTTGCTCTCGGAAAATCTATCGCTTTGGGATTTCCTTCTTTTGCGACCTTGTCGATCTTTGGGCCTCCGGGATAGCCGAGTCCTATTGCCCTCGCCACCTTGTCGTAGGCCTCTCCCGCAGCGTCATCATGCGTTTTTCCGAGTATCTCGTATTTTCCGTAATCCTTAACTATCACAAGATGTGTATGTCCGCCGGAGACAATCAGACAGAGAAAAGGGGGCTTAAGATCGGGATGCTCAAGGAAATTTGCGGAAACATGACCCTCGATGTGGTGCACTCCCACAAGCGGCAGGCCTGCGGCATATGCCATTGCCTTTGCTTCGGCAACGCCCACGAGAAGCGCTCCGACAAGTCCCGGGCCGTAAGTCACCGCGACCGCGTCGCATTCGCGAAGCTCCATACCGGCATCGCTCAAAGCCTTTTCTATCACTATATTTATCTTTTCTATGTGCTTTCTTGATGCTATCTCCGGCACCACGCCGCCATAGAGCGTGTGCAGGTCGATCTGCGAATAGATCACGTTTGACAGCACCTCACGGCCGTTCTTTACCACCGCGGCGGCAGTCTCATCGCACGATGATTCTATCGCAAGTATCTTTACATCTTTATCGTCACTCATTCGATCAATCTCCGATATCGACAGGGGTCGTTGCTTCCCAGCCGAGTATTTTCCACTTTCCTGTATCTTTTTCGAGTCTAAGCAGAAATTTTTCGTAAGTATATTCAAAACCGTTCGGCGTGCTGCTCATAAAGTAACCGATGATGGAGGAATATTCCGTGCCGTCTTCCGCGGTCCATTTTACGGCGTCACTCTGTTTCTGCACCTTGTACAGAGTCATGGATTTCTTTGCGTTCTTAAACGCGGTCACCTCATCGTAATAGGCCATTTTCTGGGTATCGTAGGGGTTTACCGAAAGCAGCTCGTCGTCAAAAAGCTGGCGCATCTTTTTCAGGACGTATCCGAAGTCGGCTTCAGTCATGCTCTCGCTGTAGCAGGCCTTGTTGATCCTTAAGTATAGGCGCACGACCTCGCGCACGGAAGAAGGATAGAACCTGTCAAGATCCTTTTCCAGGATGGCACCCGTTTCCGTACTGCTCTTTTTTGCCGAAAAAACATTGTCGCGCTCTTTGTTGTTGATGACAAAGAAAACGATCCAGATTGCTATACCGATCAGGATAAGTGCTCCGACAGCCGGTCCGAGATACTTTTTCATGAACGCCTCCTTTTGCGAAAGCCTTACGTTAATCCGCCCCGTCTTCCTCAAATCTCAGTGAAACGCTCTGTCCGTCCTTTGCGCACACAGTATTCGGGAATATCTTTGTGACAAGGGGAAGATAGTCCTTTGGTCTGTTAAGCGACGGGCTGTAATGTGTGAGCCAAAGTTCCTTAACTTCGGCTTTTGCCGCGAGTTCCGCGGCTTCCGTCATCATCATGTGTTTCTTCTGTACCGCGTCCTTTTTCTTTTCCGGATCGCCGTACATACCTTCACATATAAATATATCGGCATTTTTTGCGTTTTCCGCAATCCTGTCCGTCGGACGTGTATCGGTGCAATATGTGACCTTAAGGCCTTTTCTCGCAGGTCCGAGCACCATTTCCGGAGTGTAAGTCACTCCGTTTTCGGTGATGATATCGCCTTTCTGGAGCCTGCTCCAGAGTTTCAGCGGTATCTCCTGCGCCTTTGCGCGCTCCGCGTCAAATCTTCCCGCACGCTTTATGTCTATCGAATACGCATAGCAGACGACGTTGTGGTTCACCTTGAATGCCGTTATCTCAAAGCCGCAGAGAGAAAAATGCTCCTCTGCGCCGGAAAGCTCTTCGAATTCCAATTCAAAAGGGAGTTCCGGAGCGATGATCCTTAAAGCCGATACCACCTTTTCAAGTCCTTTGGGGCCGATGACCTTTACAGGCTCTGTCCTGTCGGCATTTCCCATGGAGAGAAGAAGTCCGGGAAGACCGCTGATGTGATCACCGTGAAAATGTGTGAAAAGGATCACATCGATGTCGTGAAAACTGAGTCCCGCTTCGCGTACCGCAACCTGAGTGCCTTCTCCGGAGTCTATCAATATGCACTTTCCGTTGTAGCGCACCATGAGCGCCGTGAGCCACCTTTTGGGAAGCGGCATCATCCCGCCGGTGCCCAGAAGACAAATATCAAGCATTTATATTATACCTCATTACAAGAGCGTCCTCATGCGGAAGCTCATAAAAACCTTTTCTTCTTCCGTTCTCAAAAAACCCGAGTTTTTTGTAGAGTGCCTGCGCAGCGGCATTGGATTCCCTTACCTCAAGGTACATGGTGGAGACTCCGAGTTTCTTTGCGATGTCGACGACGGACCTCATCATGGAATAGCCGAGTCCATGCTTTCTCGCGTCAGGTCTTATACAGACATTTGCGATCTCCGCTTCATCAAGAACATGATAAAAACAGCAATATCCGAGAATGTCCTTTTCATCGTTGTCATCCGTTGCGACGACAAGGACATAGTTGTCCTGCATAAGGGAGCCCTCAAAAGAATCCCTGCTCCACGGGACAGAAAAACACTCCTTTTCAATTGCCGAGACGATATCCAGATCGTCAATCGTCATGTTTCGAAGCTTCATTCCTTACCCTTTCGGCCTGAGAGGGCCTTAAGTAATCGGGGGCATGATCTGCCGCGTTTACGGCTTTTCCTTCTTTGAAAAGCTGAATGCCGCGAAGTCCGAGGCTTCCGGCTCTCTGAACCATCAGATTTTCGGGCGCAAAGGAAAAAGGCACTTTTGCGCATTCTTCTATTACGCTTTTGAAAACGGGGACTCCGTCCCCAAGAAAGATCACCTTTTCACCGAGGGAATTTAAGTTTCCGACTATCTCTCTTATCCCTGTCGCTTCCTGATCGGAAACCACCGAAAATCCTTCCCGGGTGTTTCTGTAGATACCGGTATAGACCTGGTCACGTCTTGCGTCCATTATGGGGCAGATCAGTCCGTCAAAACCGAAAATGTTCATTGCAAGCCCCTGTGTGGTGGGCACGGCAACGATCGGTTTTTTGAGTGCGAGTCCCAGTCCCTTTGCGGTGGCGGAACCTATGCGGAGGCCGGTAAAGCTTCCGGGTCCTCCGGAGACCGCTATCGCGTCGATCTGTGACAGATCCGTTCCGGTCATCTTCACCACTTCGTCAAGCATCGGAAGGAGCGTCTGTGAATGCGTGAGCTTGAGATTCACGTTATATTCGGCTGTAACCTTTTCCTCGTTCACAACGGCGATGCCCGCCACCAGAGCCGAGGATTCAATAGCCAGTACGGTAATCATTCGGAAACCTCTATTATCCTGTGATCGAATCCTTTTGAAAGATCCTTTGATATCTTTATGCGCACAGCTTCGGGCGGGATGAGTTCTTCGATGTTTTCCGCCCATTCCACAAGGGAAACGCCGTCGCCGTAAAAACAGTCACGGTAGCCTATCTCTTCCATTTCCGTCACGTCGTCTATGCGGTAAACGTCAAAATGGTAGAGCGGCAGTCTTCCGTCCTCATAGATCTGAAGGATGGTAAATGTGGGGCTCACCACAGGCTCAGTGATCCCGAGGCCCTTTGCAAAGCCCTTTGTGAAAACGGTCTTTCCCGTCCCGAGATCTCCCGAGAGGCAGTATACCGTTCCGCCTGTGGCTTTTTTTCCAAGTTCGCATGCCACGGCCATGGTATCCGCGGGAGATTCGGATATGTATTTTTTCGTTGCCATACTGTTCTCCTCAGACTGTCTTGAGCTTCTCGGATTCGTTCGGGCGCACCTTCTTTAAAAGGAGCTTGAAGTCGTTCTGCTTGTCGCCTATGCAGTCCTTGGGAAGGATAATGGCGTTGTTGTTGCCTGTGAACAGTATGATGCTCTTGAAGCTTTCTTTTGCGAGAAGCACCATCTCCCAAGGCGCTTCCTGTGACTGTTCGCCCTGGGATACGGTAAATTTCTCTTCTTCAAAGCAGTAGTTTATCTCATTTTTAAACGCAGGATTGAGCTTTACCTGTCTGAATGCCTTGAACAAAAGCATCAGAGGCTCGATCACGGTAAAAAGCGATGCGAGGAGGATCAGCGCGATAAGGCTTATCGGCGTGCTGCCGTAGCCAAATATCAGCGCCACAATGGCAATGCCGCTGAATGTGTAGTTTATCACCGCCCTGAATCCGCTGTACGAGTTGACATACAGAAAATCAAACAGATAGAGCGTTTTCATTTTTACCGAAAAACGGATAGGTTCCATCCTGTACCCCTTAAATGATCATTGAAAGCTGTATCCTCTTCTTTTGAACATCGACGCTCAGGACCTTTACGTCCACGATGTCTCCGACGCTCACCACTTCAAGAGGATGCTTTATGTATTTCTTGTTTGTTATCTGTGAAATGTGTACAAGGCCGTCCTGATGCACGCCTATGTCGACAAAAACACCGAAATCTATGACGTTTCTCACAGTGCCTTTAAGGATCATGCCTTCTGTGAGATCCTTCATCTCAAGGACATCGCTCCTGAGGATGGGCTTGGGCATCTCGTCACGCGGATCGCGGCCGGGCTTTTCAAGCTCTTTTATGATGTCGGTAAGTGTCATCTCACCGATCCCGAGGTCCTCCGCAAGCTTCTTTTTGTCCTTGATCATGCTGCTTATGGAAGAAAGGGATTCGTTTCCGGTGTTTACGGCAACGGGAGCCTCTTTCTTTTCCTGCTTTTCATTCTTTGCGGGAGCTGCCGTGAGAGGTTTTCCCGCCTTTGCCATAGCCTGCGCGAATGCTGCGCCGAATACGGAATTTGTATTGGAAAGATGTATCTCCTTAGGCTTATCCTGCTTTACTCTTCTGTCTCCCTTGTTGGGAAGCGCGGCTTCTTTTGCGGCCTTTTCGGCGGCCTTTCTGTTCTTTGCCGCGGCAAGCTGCTCAGCGCGAAGCTTGTTTATGTCTTCGGGCTTGAAGCCTAGGCTTGAAAGGAGTTCCGTAGCGGCCTTGTATGACTCGGGATGCACCGAAGTGGAATCGAGAGGATTTGCGCCGTTCATTATGCGGAGGAAACCTGCGCACTGCTCATATGCCTTGGGGCCGAGCTTTGCGACCTTTAACAGGTCCTCACGGGTAACGAACTTACCATTGCTCTCTCTGTAAGCCACTATGTTCTTTGCGATGACCTTTGTGATGCCGGATACATACTCAAGGAGCGCGGGAGATGCGGTGTTAAGGTCCACGCCAACGCGGTTAACGCAGTCCTCTACAACACCTGTAAGTGTCTCGGTGAGCTTTTTCTGGTTCATGTCATGCTGGTACTGACCCACGCCTATAGCCTTGGGCTCGATCTTTACAAGCTCCGCGAGCGGATCCTGAAGGCGTCGTGCGATGGATACGGCGGAACGCTGGGCAACATCATAGTCCGGGAATTCCTCGGTAGCGAGCTTGCTGGCTGAATATACTGACGCGCCTGCTTCGCTGGTTATGACGTACTTTGTGGGCACGTTCATCTCTTTTAAGAGATCTACGATAAAAAGCTCGGATTCACGGGAAGCCGTGCCGTTACCGACGGAAATGAGCGTTACATGATATTTCATGATAAGGCGCTTTACGATCGCCTTTGCTTCATCCATCTTGTGCATGCCGGGAAGTGTCGCGAACACTACCGCGGTGTCGAGCACTTTACCTGTGGCGTCCACTACTGCGAGCTTGCATCCCGTTCTGAAGCCGGGGTCCCATCCGAGAACGGTGTGTCCGACAATGGGAGGCTGCATGAGGAGCTGCTTCAGGTTCTCTCCAAACACCTTGATCGCGCCGTCTTCGGCTTTTTCGGTGAGTTCGTTCCTCACCTCGCGCTCTATCGAAGGCGCGATGAGTCTCTCATAAGCATCGAGCACAGTCTTTTTTAAGAGCTCGTTGGTATATTGATTGTCTTTCTTTATGACCTGTTTTTCAAGATATGTGAGGATCCTCTCCTCGGGAGCGGTGATCTTTACAACAAGAGCCTTCTCGGCCTCTCCTCTGTTGAGCGCAAGGATCCTGTGTCCGGGAAGAGTCTTTACGGTCTCTGAGAAATCGTAATACATCTCGTATACGCTCTCTGCCTTTTCGTCCTTTGCGGAAGATGAGATCACGCCCTCTTCCGAAGTCATCTCACGTATGCGGGTACGGTAATCCGCTTCGTCGGAAATGATCTCGGCAATGATGTCGAGCGCACCTGCAATGGCTTCATCAACATTGTTTACTTCCTTTTCGGGATTTACATAGGCCGCCGCGATGTTTGCAACATCCTCGGTAACCTCCTGGGCAAGGATGATCTCCGCAAGAGGCTGAAGTCCCTTTTCCTGGGCGATGGTAGCCCTGGTGCGTCTCTTCGGTCTGTAAGGCCTGTAAAGGTCTTCAAGGAGCACCATGGTCTGTGCCTCAAGGATCTGGTTTTTGAGTTCATCGGTAAGCTTCCCCTGCTCCTCGATGCTCTTTAATATCTGTTCCTTCTTTTCCTCAAGACCTCTGAGATATTTAAGGCGCTCGTCAAGGTTTCTTAAGACCTCGTCGTTCAGTGCGCCGGTAGCCTCTTTACGATAACGCGCGATAAAGGGAATGGTGTTTCCCTCGTCGATAAGCTTAACAGCCGCATCCACCTGCTCGCGTCTGATCCCGAGCTCAGTTGCAAGTTGTTTGTTGATATCCATTAAAAACTCCTCCATAAAACGTGCGCCGTCAGGCGCACTCTTAAAAAACGGACGGAGCAAGCCGTCCGTTAGTATACTTTGTTACCGGTCATGCGACAGGTTTTTGTGCTTTTCCGGTCAGGAGCCCCATTTCGGCGTCCTTTATGTCCGAATGATCGGCAGTATGCTTCATCTGTGTCCTTGTCTCGCCTCCCGACACATACACTCTTCCGCATTCCGGGCAGATAGATGTGTGGAGCGATACAGACACCGAAACAAGCTTGGCGTCGGGTTTGTTGCCCTCCTGGATCGCATTTGCCACATGCATGCGTTCATGGGCTGAGACCGCGGAGGCGGCTGCGCTGGGATCTATGTGTGCCGGTGTTTTGAAAGAAACATCGCTTTCATTTGAACCGTCAACATATTCGCGTTCGGCGCAGGTCTCGCATTTTTCAAAGCCAAGACGCTTCTTAAGCTTTTCTGAAGCACTGTTTTTCATGATGTTACGGGCATCCTCGACATCCTCGGCCATCTGAAAAGGATTTTTGTTTATCCTTTCCGTCTGTGCGTTGGAAAAAGCCTCGGGAACCGCGCCCACAGGAGTAACGCTTGAGCCCTGCATGCCTGAAACCGCTGCCGTGCGGGCTGCGCCCATGGTCGCTCCGGAAACATATCCGTAACCATATGTCATTCCAATGGCTCCGACTGTCATAGCGTTCTCCTTCCCACCGAAAGATACAAAAGATCGGTTGAGATCATTATAACACGAAACCGCCGTTTTTTCAAATACCGGAGCGTGTATTGGCCAAATTTTTTAAGCAGGGACTTATCTGGAAAGCTTGCTGGACATCGAAAGAAGGAACGGATCGAGGTTCTTCTTCATGGCAAGTGCCTCTTCGATATCGAAATCAACAAATTCACCGTGCTTGTAAGCTACGACACGGTTGCTCTTTCCTGCGCAGAGAAGATCCACCGCCATAGCGCCCATTGCGGATGCATATACTCTGTCCTTTGCCGTAGGGCTTCCGCCTCTCTGGATGTGACCGATGATGGTCGCTCTGGTCTCGATGTCGGTAGCCGCTTCGATACGGTCTGCCATACGGTAAGAGCTTCCGATGCCTTCGGCATTTATGATGATATGATGCTTCTTGCCTGCTTTCTTTCTTTCAAGGATGTTTGCGATGATCTTCTTCTCGTCATAGTTGTCGAGCTCGGGAAGAAGTATCTCCTCGGCTCCGTTTGCAATACCGCACCAGAGAGCGATATAACCTGCGCGGCGTCCCATAACCTCGATGATCGAGATACGCTCATGGCTCGTGGAAGTGTCGCGCACCTTGTCGATAGCTTCCATAGCCGTATTTACCGCGGTGTCAAAGCCGATGGTGTAATCGGTACAGGAAATGTCAAGGTCGATCGTGCCGGGAACACCGATGGTGTTTACGCCTCTTGCGGCGAGTGTACGCGCGCCCTGGAAAGAGCCGTCGCCGCCGATGACAACAACGCCGTCGATGCCGTGTTTTTTACATATCTCGGCCGCCTTATCCTGACCTTCGGGGGTCATCATTTCCTTACATCTTGCGGTGTAGAGCTTTGTGCCGCCTCTCTGTATGATATCGGAAACGCTGCTTGCGTTCATTTCAACGATATCTTCGTCAAGGAGTCCCGAATAACCACGATTGATGCCTTTTACGTTGAGTCCGTCTGCGAGCGCGGTACGGACAACGGCACGTATTGCCGCGTTCATGCCCGGTGCGTCGCCACCGCTGGTAAGCACTCCGATAGTTTTGATGTTTTCTGCCATATTGTTTTCCTCCGGATCATAAGTCCATTAATGTCTTTTCAAGTCGTGTATTTTAATACATCTGAGGCGATTTGTAAATAAATGCTTCCGTTTTTTTAGTAAAATTTATTACCGTTTCCATCACGGCCTCTCCCATTCGACGTTCATAAAGGTATCGTCAAAGCATTCCGGAAGGTCGGTGAGCTTGTAATCACTGTTGTAGGCCTTGTCCAGAGTATGGTTCTTTGTGAGGAATTCCTCTGTCACAAGGAAATAGTTGTAATGGGGATAATCAAATTCGTAAAACACGTTCTTGCTCGGTTTTGATCTTCCACCGTCATAAGGATCGTCCCAGGTGAGATCGATGTAATACCAGAAGTCTCCGACCTTCACCGCGTTCCACGCGTGATGGCCTCCGGAAAGCTCCACGCAGTCGATCCCAAGATACGTCATGATGTCCATGAACGCATAGGCATATCCCTGACATACGCATCTGTGTCCGATGATGCAGCCGTAGGTGTTGTAAACGCTGTTTGACGCAGTGCCGGCGCTTATGTTCACATGATCGTAGGTCGTAGTGAGGATCAGATAGTCGTGGATCATCTTTATCTTTTCAACATCCGTCATGTCGTCGGTTATCAGGGTGTCGACTATGAGCTTTATCACCCGTGGAACATCGTAATCCTGCGAACATTTCTGCGCAAGAGCTTTAAAGTCAGGTGTTGCCTTGTCGCTCTTTTTGGGGATCTTGTCCGTCGCCGAGTTTGCGACGGGAGTAAGTCCCGGGGCAGTTGTCACGGCCACCTCCGGTGTGGGTGTCTCAGTTGCCGCGGCTGTCGGAGTGGTTCCTGTTCCCATCGGTGTGTTGGTGGGTCCCGGAGTTGACGTTGCCGCCGCAGGAACCGTCGCTGTCGGCTTCGGTGTCGAAGTCGCCTTTACCGTTGGTGTCGGAGTGTCCCACAGGAATGCTTCTCCGGTCGGCGCCTGCGTGATGATCGCTTCCACCTGGTCGATCAGTTCCTCGACATCTTCAAGCGTGCATGCTCCGAAAAGTGAGACACCTGCGAGCAGAAAGACGATAAAAATGCCTGTTTTGATATGCTTCATCCCAAACCCTCCTAAAGAATGGTCCTGAATGGGTGAACCTGCCACGATCCTCAATATGTGACCTTGACCTGTTCCTCTCCGTATCTTTTTACCAGCACTTCCAAAAGATCTCCTTTGAGATCCACCGTCATGTTTTTCGGCAGATCACGGCGCGCCTTTTCTTCGTCAAGATAGATCACGACGGAAGAATTTCCGTCGCTGTCCTTAAGCAGGTCAAAAAGCGCAGCCTCTTCCGCATCGTATGCGGCTCTGTTTTTAAATCTGATCCAGAGCTTTCCCGGGAAATCGTCCAGTCTCCTGATATCGGACGCGATGATCTTTGTCCCGCGGTCGTCCGAGGAAATCCTGCCCCTGATCAGCACTTTTTCGTCAGGGACAAGTATCTGTCTGTTTTTTTCGTAATCACGCGGAAAGACTATTATCTCTGCAGTTCCGTAGAGGTCTGAAAGTGTTATGAAAGCCATGGTCTGGTTTGTCCTTGTGGTCTTTCTCGTCACTTCCGAGATCAGCCCTCCTATGACCTCATTGCTCCCGTCCGTGACTTTTGCCTCTCCCGTCTCTTCATCGCCTTTTAAGTCGAGCGAGTTTACGGTGCAGTGTTTCTTAAGCAGCGGAATGTAGCTCTCAAGCGGATGACCGCTTACATAGAGGTCGAGCACCTCTTTTTCGTATGCGAGAAGTTCATCCTTTGTGAATTCACCGACATCGGGAAGCTGAGGCTCGTTGAGCTCACGCTCCTCGGGCTCCATCAGGTCAAAAAGCGACATCTGCCCGGACATCTCGCGCTTGTTCTCGATCTGCACTCTGTCCATTATCACCTGGAAAACGGTGAGAAGCTGCTTTCTTGTTCCCGGAACGGAATCAAAAGCGCCGGCTTTTATCAGATTTTCCGCGACGCGCTTGTTAAGCCCTATGTTCACGGTCCTCTTTGCAAAATCGTAGAAGGAAGCGTATCTCCCGTTTTCTTCTCGTTCGCGTCTTATGTCATCGGCGACCTGTCTTCCCACGCCTTTGATCGCGGAAAGACCGTATCTCACGCTGTTCTCGTTCACGGTGAACCCTACGCTGCTCTCGTTTACGTCGGGTGGAAGCACCGCAACCCCCATCTGCCTGCAGGTCATCATGTATTCCGTGACCTTTCCCGTGTCGTCCATAATCGAAGACATGAGGGCTGCCATAAATTCAACGGGATGATAGTATTTGAGATATGCGGTCTGATAGGAAACGACGGCGTAGCATGCGGCATGCGCCTTGTTGAAAGCGTATTTCGCAAAATCCGTCATCTCATCCCAGATGTGATCGGCGACTTCGGGAGAGATACCCTTTGAAACGCAGCCCGGAACATTTTCCTCCGGATTTCCGTTGACGAAATTCTCTCTCTCCTTTGCCATGACTTCGGCTTTTTTCTTGGCCATGGCGCGGCGCACAAGGTCACTCCGTCCGTAAGAATACCCCGCAAGGTCACGCACTATCTGCATGACCTGCTCCTGATACACTATGCACCCGTAAGTGGTGTCAAGTATCGCTTCAAGCTCCGGGCAATCATAAGTGATCGAATTTCTGTCGTTCTTTCCCTTTATGTACTTTGGGATAAAGTCCATGGGACCCGGGCGGTAGAGCGAGATACCTGCGATGACATCTTCTATCGAAGTGGGTTTCAGTTCCTTCATGAAGTTCGTCATACCACTGCTCTCAAGCTGGAACACGCCGTCCGTCTTGGCGCTTGATATCATGTCGAAGACATTTTTGTCTTCATAGCTTATGTCCTTTATCGAAAAAGGCTTCTCGCCCGGCTTCAGATTGCCGTTTATGAAGTTTTCGGCGTCCTTTATGACGGTAAGCGTCCTAAGCCCCAGGAAATCCATTTTCAAAAGTCCCAGATGCTCACACTCCACCATATTGAACTGAGTGGTGACCGATCCGTCGGCGCCGCAGGAAAGCGGCACATATTCCATGACGGGCGCGTTTGATATGATGACTCCCGCGGCATGCATGGAAGTATGTCTCGGCAGCCCCTCAAGGTTCATCGCGGTGTCAAGGAGTGATCGTATCACTTCATCGCTGTCGTAGAGTTCTCTCAGTTCTTTTTCTTTTTCAAGCGAATCCTTGATGGTGATGTTCAGTTCCTTGGGGATGAGCTTTGCGACCATGTCGACCTGCGAATAAGGCAGGTCCATCGCTCGGCCCACGTCTCTTATCGCGTTTTTTGCGGCCATGGTCCCGAAGGTCACGATCTGGCACACTCTGTCCCTGCCGTATTTTTCAACTACGTAGTCAATGACCTCCTGACGGCGTTCATAGCAGAAATCCACGTCGAAATCGGGCATTGATACACGTTCCGGATTTAAGAAACGCTCAAACAGGAGATTGTATTTTATGGGATCGATATCGGTGATCTCAAGACAGTAGGCCGCAATGCTCCCCGCGCCGCTCCCTCGTCCTGGACCTACGGGGATATCATGATCCTTTGCATATTTGATGAAATCCCATACGATGAGGAAATAATCCACAAATCCCATCGTGTGGACGATGTTAAGTTCATAGTCGAGTCTGTCCCTAAGCTCCTTGGTGACGACGGGATAACGTTTTTTCAGTCCCTCTTCACAGAGGTGCTGCAGATATCCCCAGGCGTCATAAGGCGCGGGCACATCAAACTTGGGGAGCTTGTAATGCCCGAACTCAAATTCGACATTACATCTCTCCGCGATCTTATGTGTATTTTCAAGTGCTTCCGGGCAATAAGGGAAAAGTGCCGCCATCTCTTCGGCGGATTTAAGATAGAACTGCCCGCCTTCATAGCGCATCCTGTCCTCGTCCTGCACCTTTTTCTGAGTCTGGATGCAAAGAAGCACGTCGTGCGCCGCCGCGTCCTCGGCTTTGATATAGTGTGAATCGTTTGTGCATACAAGGTCGATGCCCGTCTCCTCATGCATGCGGAGAAGATATGCGTTTACGGTCTTCTGTTCAGGTATCCCGTGATCCTGGAGCTCCAGAAAGAAATTGCCCTTGCCGAAGATCTTTTCAAGCCTGAGCGCCGCTTCTTTTCCTTCTTCGTAAAGATCCTGTCTGAGAAATGTCGCCACTTCTCCCGCAAGGCAGGCCGAAGTGCAGATAAGGCCCTCATGATATCTTTCAAGGATCTCGGCATCCACACGGGGTTTATAGTAAAACCCCTCCGTAAAGCCTATCGAGACTATCCTGCACAGATTGTGATACCCCACATCGTTTTCCGCGAGCAGTATCAGATGGCGGTACCTGTTTCCGGGGCCGCTGTCTTCCGCGCTGCTCCCGGTCTTGTCAAAGCGTGAGCCGGGCGCCACATATACTTCGCAGCCGATTATGGGTTTTATGCCCGCTTCTTTGCAGGCCGTATAAAAAGCAACGGCACCGTACATCACGCCGTGGTCGGTTATGGCAAGTGAATCGAACCCGAGTTCCTTTGCCCTTTCGACCAGCGGCTTGATCTTTGCGGAGCCGTCAAGCAGTGAATATTCAGTATGTACGTGAAGATGCGTAAAATTCATTTTTACTTCCCGGTAAGGAGTTTTTCAACCTCAGCTATTGCTTCAGCTTCATCGTTTCCGTCGGCGCAGATCGTCATCACCTCGCCGTCGACTATCTTTAATGTCATGACTCCCATGATGCTCTTTGCGTTTATCTGCTTGTCCTGCTGTTCCACAAAGAACCCTGCTGTGTACTTGCTCGCAGTCTGGACCAGCAATGCCGCAGGAGCGGCGCTGAGCCTTGATGTCTTTCCGATTGTTACCTGTTTTTTGATCATTTTGTCCTCCCGCTGTCAGGAGAGTCATTGCGCTTCGTTCCTTAGTGAATCCGCAACGGCCCCTATCTTTTCCATCCTGTGATTAACCCCGGACCTTCCAAGTTTGGGCTCCATAAGCTCCCCAAGCTCCGACAGCGACTTTTCAGGATATCTCATCCTGAGTTCCGCCACTTCGCGAAGCTGATCGTTAAGTCCCAAAAGACCTATCTTCTCCTCGATAAGACTGATGTCTTTCAGCTGCTTTTCGGCAGCGGCGACAGTTTTTCTGATATTGGCCGCCTCGCAGTTTACCTTTCTGTTGACGTCGTTCCTGAGGCTCTTCAATATGCGCTCGTTTTCAAAATTCATCATGGAAACGCTTGCTTCCATGACGCTGAGCATATCGGAGATCTCATCCGCGTCCTTAAGGTAGACCATGGGTCTGTTCTTTCTTTCGGATATTTTCCCGTTTAATCCGAAAGAGGCCATGATATCTTTTAAAAACTCCGCTTTTTTCTCCGTCGGCGCGGTTATCTCAAAATGATAATCGCCGGACGGATTGTTTATGCTGCCCGAGCTTATGAACGCTCCCCTCAGGAAGCTCCTCATGCAGCAGGTTTTCTTTATCATTTCCCTAAGAGCGTCAAAGCTTTCGGGATCATCGGTTAATGATTGTAATTCAGCAGTATGGTTTTTGTCAACACCATTTTTCCCGTTATGCTTTCCCTGCTTTACGGCACAAAACGCGATCCCCGCTTCCTCAGCCCTTCTGCAGTGCTTTGAAAGAGGGTTCACGGACGACAATTCTTTTTTTACTTCTTCGTTGAATGACATTACCTGTTTATGTCTCTGTGGTCTTTTTTAACCGAATAGCCGGAAGCCTGGAGCGCCTTTGTGAGCTCGATCGCGAGAGTGACCGACCTGTGGTGCCCGCCCGTACAGCCTATCGCTATCACCAGACCATTCTTTCCTTCGTCGATATAGTTGGGGATCAGAAATTCCACCATGTCCACGAGCTTTTTAAGGAATTCCTTTGCCTTGTCGGATGCCATCACATAATCGTGCACAGGCGCATTTTCCCCGGTAAGATGTTTTAACTCCGGCACATAGAACGGATTCGGAAGAAAACGCACATCGAGCACAAGGTCCGCATCCGCGGGGATCCCGTATTTGTAGCCGAAAGACAGCACCGTCACCATGAAATTTTTGAAGTTGCCGCCGTTAAAAAAGATCTCCTCGATCTGTGCCTTGAGCTCACGCACCAGGAGCCTGCTCGTATCTATCACATAATCCGCCTTGTCCCTTAAAAAGGCGATGCGGCGGCGCTCCTCTTCGATGCCGTTTTCGATGCGTCCGTTTCCCGCAAGGGGATGTGTGCGCCTGGTCTCTTTGTAGCGCTTTATGAGAGTCTCATCGGAAGCGTCGAGGAACAATATCTCGACCTTCAGATCCAAAGCCCCGAGCCGCTCAAACACCTGCTCAGCTTCCTCAAGGCTCGTGCCGTTCCTTATGTCCATGCCGATCGCGACCTGGTTGTACTCTGCGGGATTTTGCCCTGCGATCTTTGCAAATCCTTCTATCAGAGGGACCGGGAGATTGTCGACGCAATAATAACCCGAATCCTCAAGCATGTTGAGGACCGAGGATTTTCCCGCTCCGGACATTCCCGTAACTATGAGAAAACGCATAAAAAGGCCTCCGTGTCATGTCAATCGATCAGTTTTATCTCGGGCTCGAGCAGAATGTGATGCTTTTCTTCAACGCATTTTCTGATATGGTCGATAAGTGAAAGGACATCGGCCGAAGTGGCATTTCCGAGATTTACGACAAATCCGGCATGTTTTTCTGAAACCGCGGCCTGCCCTATCCTGAAGCCTTTCAGTCCGGAGGATTCGATGAGCGCACCCGCATATGCTCCCACGGGACGCTTAAAAGTGCTTCCCGCACTCGGCATATCGAGAGGCTGCTTTTCCATCCTGGCTTTTTTGTAGCCTTCCATCAAAGCCCTTATCTGTATCCTCGGCCACACCTTGAGCCTGAAAGAAGCCTCGAGGATGATCTCGTCGGAATCCGAAAAACGGCTGTGTCTGTAGCCCATATCGAGTTCATCCGGCGTATAGGTCACAACGGTGCCGTCACGTCTCATCGCGGTTACGGAGACTATGGTCTGTGAAACCTCTCCGCCGTAAGCCCCTGCGTTCATGAACACAGCTCCTCCGACGGTGCCGGGGATGCCATGTGCAAATTCAAGGCCGGTAAATCCTTTTTTCAGCGCAAACATGGAAAGCTGCGTGAGCATTGCTCCCGCGCCCGCGGTGATAAGTCCGGTCCCTTCGTTTATCTCATCCTTTACGGAAAGCGTGGAAAAACCGGAACCAAGCTTTACCACGACGCCGTCAAAGCCCGAATCCAAAGCGAGCAGATTTGAGCCGTTCCCGATGAGGAAAAGCTTTACCTTAAGCCTGTTACAGATATCCAGTATATGCCTTAATTCTTCTTCGGTCCCCGGAGTCACAAAAAACGCCGCGGGCCCGCCTATCCTGAATGTCGTCCTGCGATGCAGAGGCTCATTTTCGGTAATGTTTTCCGCCTGCGTCGCATTTGACAGTTCTTTCAGTAATTCGTCTCTTAAACCCTGATCCATTTGATCTCCCGTTTATCGTACATCCAGGACCATCCTGGCACAGCCGTAGATGCCTGCGTCGTTTCCAAGTGTCGCAAGTCTGAAATCCGTCTCCTGAAGAGCGTTTAAGAGGTTCGGACCATAGTGTTTCTTAAGGCTGTCGATGAGTATCTGTCCGGCCTTTGAAACGCCCCCGCCTATTACGAAGCACTCAGGGTCTACCGCTGCCGCGACATGTGAGAGTGCAAGGCAGAGGATGCGTGACATCTCGTCGATCACGCCGAGCGCTGTCTCATCGCCTTCTTTTGCGCAGTCAAAGACATCCTTTGCCGTGATCTTTTCAAATGAAGCGAGCTTCGATCCGGGATTTTTCTTTGCGGCTTCGGTCGCAAGATAAGCTATTCCCGTTGCTGACGCATACTGCTCAAGGTGTCCGTGTCCGCCGCAGCCGCACAGTCTGGTCTCATCGTCGTTCACTCTCATGTGACCTATCTCACCCGCAGCTCCGTGTTCGCCTGCAAGGATCCTTCCGTCAACGATAACTCCGCCGCCGACGCCCGTGCCGAGCGTCACCATAACGATGCTGTTGCAGCCTTTTCCGCCTCCGCGCCACATCTCACCGAGCGCAGCAACATTTGCGTCGTTCGCCGCGCGTGCGGGGAAGCCGAGCAGCTTTGAAAAGCGCTCGTTCACGTTGAATATGCCCCATCCGAGATTTGCGCACATGAGTACCGTGCCGTCTGATTTTATGGGCCCGGGCACTCCGATGCCGAGTCCGATGACATCGGCTCTGTCTATCTTTCTTTCTTCGATCTTTTTGTTTATGGCGTCCGCGATGTCACCCGGAACGCTTTCACCCTTGTTTTCTTTGTTTGTGGGTATCTCCCACTTTTCGAGAAGGTTTCCCTCCTCGTCAAAAAGCCCCAGTTTTACGGTAGTTCCGCCTATGTCCGATCCGAAAATGTACCTCATTTCTCATACCTCTCTGCTTTATCTTTTTATCTGTTACCACCCTTTAGGATGTTGTCGGTGACTCTCCTGTACAGCTCTTTTGCCGCATTGTAGCCCATCTTTTTCTGTCTGTGGTTTACGGCAGCCGATTCGCAGATGATCGCGAGGTTCCTGCCGGGCCTTATGGGCAGTTCGTTGCAGACCACCTTGTTCCCGAGGTATTCCGTATATTTGTCCTCGATGCCCATGCGGTCGTATTCCTTGTCCTTGTTCCATTCCTCAAGCTTTATCACAAGGTCTATCTGCTGGGTGTTCTTTACCGATTCCACGCCGAACAGCGCTTTAACGTCGATGATGCCTATGCCTCTGAGTTCGATGAGGTGCCTTGTGATATCGGGTGCGGAACCAACAAGCGTGTTGTCGCTCACCTTTTTTATCTCCACGACATCGTCCGCCACCAGTCTGTGCCCGCGTTTTATGAGCTCAAGCGCGGCTTCGCTCTTTCCTATGCCGGATTCACCGGTGATGAGGATGCCCTCACCGTAAACATCAACGAGTACGCCGTGTATGGAGATCCTCGGCGCAAGTTCGACCTTCAGCCATCTGAGCACTTCGCTCATGAAATCCGAAGTGGATTTTTTTGTCGTGAAAACGGGAACGTTCGCTTCGAGCGCGATCTTTTTCACGTCTTCCGACACTTCTATGCCTCTGCAGAAAACTATGCAGGGTATCTTAAACCCGAAAAGCTTTTTTAACACCGCAACGCCGTGATCTTCAAGCGTTTCCATGTATGCATGCTCAACATTTCCTATGATCTGTACGCGTTCAAAATTGAAATAATCATAGAATCCTGCGAGCTGAAGCGCGGGGCGGTTTACCTCCGGCTCCGAGACTACTCTTTCCGAGATGTCGATCTCGGGAGTGGCATTTGTCAGTTCCATTGCCTCGACCATCTTTGTGATCTCAACCGTGTACATCCTGTTCTCCTTTCGGGTTACCTTTCTTTTCTTTAAAGAAATCGACAACTGCTTTCGCGGCGGCCGCATTCATTCCGGGAAGCGCCGAAAGCTCCTCTTCATCGGCTTTTTCAAGCTCTGCTATGGAAGAATAGTGCCTCATCAGCTCGATCCTCCGCTTTTCCCCTATCCCGGGTATGTCGTCAAGGATCGACCTGGTCTGTGCTTTTGTCCTTAAGGATTTGTGATATTCAATGGCAAAACGGTGCGTTTCGTCCTGTATCCTTGTGACCAGGAAAAAGCCTTCGCTGTGCTGGTCTATCGGCACCTCTTCGTCGTTGAACCACAGTCCTCTCGTCCTGTGACGGTCGTCCTTTACCATGCCGCAGACAGGGATGTCAAGATTCAGCTCATCAAGCACGGAAAGAACGGAATTCACCTGTCCGCGCCCGCCGTCTATAAGAAGGAGGTCCGGAAGCCTAAGGAACGAGTCCGTCCCGTCGGCATTCTCTTTGTCTTTTTCCCTGAAATAGTGCTCAAACCTGCGTTTCAGGACTTCGCGCATGCTTCCGTAATCATCTGCGCCCGTAATGGTCTTTGTCTTGAATTTCCTGTAGTCGGTCTTTTTGGGGAGACCCCCTTCAAACACCACCATCGACGCCACATTTTCAAAGCCCTGTGTATTTGAGATGTCATATGACTCTATTCTATATATTTTGTCAAGGTTTAGCAAGGTCTTTATTTCCTTTAAAGCCCCCGTGGTCTTCAGCTCAAGTTCCGAGAGCCGCTGCTCGTCTTTCTGGAGCACCATCTCCGCGTTTTTCATCGCAAGCTCGGTGAGCCTTAAACCATCGCCCTTTTTCGGATTTCTTATCGTTACCTTGCGGCCTTTCATCTCGGAAAGCCACTTTTCAAGAAGCTCCGTGTCTTCCGGCTCATCGGAAACATAGATCTCCTTCGGGATATGGGGTGTTCCCGAATAGTACTGTTTTATGAAGCTGTCAAGGATGTCACGCCTCTCGTCCCCGGATACTCCGGAAAGATAGAAATATTCACGGCCGAGGAGTTTACCCTCACGCATAAAAAAGCACGCCACAACAGCCTTGTCGTCTCTCACGTGCGCCGCAAGGATATCCCTGTCGTCGTTGTCGCATTCGTCGGCCTTCTGCTGTTCCGAAAGCCTGTCAACGCTTGCCTTCAGGTCTCTCATCTCAGCTGCGCGCTCAAAATCAAGCTTCTCGGCATATTCCTTCATGCGGGCTGCAAGTTCCTTTGTGATGACGTCATAATTCCCGTTCAGGAAATATACGCATTTTTCCGTGTTTTCGGCATATTCCTCCCGTGTCACGTTTCCCTGGCAGGGTGCGGGGCACTGTCCCATAAAATGATAGAGACAAGGCCTTTCGCAGACCTTTCCACCGTCAAGTTTCTTTGAGCAGCTTCGCATTCCGTAGGTCTTTTTCAGTATGTCTATGGTGTCGTGCACCGACTGTGCCGATGTGTAAGGTCCGAAATACTTGCCGCCGTCCTTCTTTCTGTCACGCGCGAGTATCACTCTCGGATACGGTTCGTTGGTGATCTTTATGTACGGATAGTGCTTATCGTCTTTAAGCATCGTGTTGTATTTCGGGCGATGCTCTTTTATGAGATTGCATTCCAAAACGAGTGCTTCCATCTCCGAATCAACAACAATGTACTCAAACCACGCGATCTGTGAGACCATCTTTCTCACCTTCGGCGTATGGTTCTTGTTGTTCCGGAAGTACTGGCGCACTCGGTTTTTGAGCACGACCGCCTTTCCGACATATATTATCGTGTCGTGACAGTCGTGCATGATATAAACTCCCGGCTTATCCGGGAGTTTTTTTAATTCTTCTTCGATATCAAATTTCATCTGCGGTTACGCTGCCGGTCTCTGATGCCGTTTCACCCTCGGGAGCGATGCCCTTCATCTCGTTGTAGACTTCCATGAATTCCTTGCCGGTGATGCTCTCCTTCTCAAGAAGGATGCCTGCGATCCTGTCAAGTATCGGACGGTTTTCGTTGAGGAGTTCCTTGGACTTTTCATAGCATTCTCCAATGAGCTGTCTTACTTCCACATCTATCTCCGCCTCAGTGGAGGGTGCGCACATTGATACGCTCCTTCCGTCAAGATAACGGTTTTCGACGTCTTCAAGCTGTACAAGTCCAAACTTTTCGCTCATTCCGTAACGGGTTATCATGGA
This sequence comes from Lachnospiraceae bacterium, assembly GCA_016283775.1. GTDB lineage: Bacteria > Bacillota > Clostridia > Lachnospirales > Lachnospiraceae > RGIG3528. Next base: position 34,443 of record JAEENL010000057.1, read on the forward strand.
TCTCGCAAGGCTTGTCGCCTGCTCGATGTCGTTTGAAGCGCCTGTGGTGATCGAATTGAAAACGATCTCCTCCGCTGCGCGTCCTGCGCAGAATGTGACGATCCTGGACAGGATCTCCTCCTTCTTCATGAGGAACTTTTCTTCCTCGGGAGCCTGGAGTACATATCCGAGAGTCCCCTTTGTACGGGGAACAATGGTGATCTTCTGAACAGGTTCCGCATGCTTCTGGAGTGCCGTCACAAGGGCGTGTCCGGTCTCGTGATAAGCCACGACTTCTTTTTCCTCGCGGCTCAAAATCCTGTCTTTCTTTTCTTTACCTGCGATGACCACCTCGACGGACTCAAAAAGATCCGCCTGGATCACATATTTTCTGCCACGTTTTACGGCAAGGATCGCAGCTTCGTTTATCATGTTCGCAAGATCGGATCCCACAGCACCACTGGTCGCGAGCGCTATCTCGTGCAGGTCGACATCCGAGCCCATGTTGACACGGTTTGCGTGAACCTTGAGAACTTCCTCACGTCCCTTAAGATCGGGACGGTCAACGATGATCCTTCTGTCAAAACGGCCGGGACGGAGCAGCGCCTTATCAAGCACTTCGGGTCTGTTTGTCGCTGCAAGGATCACGATACCCTTTGACGTATCAAAGCCGTCCATTTCGGAAAGGAGCTGGTTTAAGGTCTGCTCACGCTCATCATTTCCGCCGTAACGGTTGTCACGGGATTTACCTATCGCATCGACCTCATCAATAAAGATGATGCAGGGAGCCGCAGCCTGAGCCTGTCTGAAAAGGTCACGCACACGTGATGCGCCGACTCCGACATACATCTCAACAAAATCCGAACCGCTGAGCGAGAAGAACGGCACCTTTGCCTCGCCCGCGACAGCCTTCGCGAGCAGTGTTTTACCGGTTCCGGGAGGTCCCACAAGGATAGCGCCCTTGGGGAGCTTTGCGCCTATCTCGGTATATTTTCCGGGATCGTGAAGGAAATCAACGAGCTCGGTAAGGCTTTCCTTTGCCTCATCCTGTCCCGCAACATCCTTGAACGTGACGCCCGTCTGCTTTTCCACATAGACCTTGGCATTGCTCTTTCCAACGCCCATTATTCCGCCGGCGTTTCTCGAAGCCATGCGGTACATGAGGAAAAGGAAGAGGAAAAGCCCGCCGAACATTATGACAAATTCGAGCACAGTCGCAAGGATGGCGGATTTTCCGTCATCGCTTATCCGCGTGTAGCTCACGCCCGCGGCTTCGCATCTTGCCTGCAGCGCATTTCCGTCTTCAAGGATGCCTGTGTAATATGTTACAGTGTAGTTGTTGATCTTTTGCTCTTTCGGAGTGACGACGATCTTTCCGCTGTCGGAGAATATCTCCACTTTTTCGATGGCGCCGTTTGCGAGATAGTTCACAAACTGGTCGTAGGTGATCTCCTTCGTGGTTCCGTCTTCGATGGAGTGGCTGAGCACTCTCCACCAGATCAGCATGAAGATTGCGGCAATGATGCAGATTATGATGCCGTTCCTTGTCTGCTTATTGCCCTTCTTGTTGCCGTCGTCCTTCCTGTTTCCGTTATTTATGTCCATTTATGTCTCCCGTGTTCAGTCTTTTAAAAAAACAATATTGATTTTATCATTATACCCCGATATTGTCAAAAATCTGTGTCCTCAGCATTAATTTTTTACAGATCCGAAATCAAGGCGCACATAACTCTCGTCTGTTCCCGCGAGAGCCTTGTATTTTTCGGCCTTTTCCTTATTTCCGTTTCTTGAGAATACCTGATAAAGGATGTGGTCTATCTCCGCAGCCCTTACCGGATAGTTCGCATAATCCTTTTCAAATTCCATGATATCACTGTCTTCACCGGAATCCGCCGCCGCTTTCACCGTAACGCAGAGGGCTTCGAGATATTCCGCGCCGTAAGACACGGCCGCTCTTTTCTCGAAAAAAGGCCTTGCCGCCGCAAAATCCTTTGCTCCGCCGCTGAAATACAATTCTTTTGCATACATGGAAAACAGTCTGTCTGACATCTGTCCGTCATTTTCCGAAAGTACCTTCAGAAAAGCCTTGAAATCCCTTCCCGCATGGTTTTCGTGAGGCTCGTGTATGATCCTTATGTCGGAATCAAAGACCACGGGCAGGGTGCGCACGGTTTCGTGGATGGGATCGATCCATGTAAACGTGCGGAGCCTTTTAAAAAGCTTCGGGCGAAGCTCGTCAAGGTCGTTGTAAGCCATGTTCCTGTCGGCAGGATTCACATAGTGCATCTGCACGATCTCGATCTCCGGAAGAATAAGCTCTTTTAAGGTCTTAAATGCCTTTCTGTTATCTTCATCGATGAATTCGTCGGCATCCGCGGAATAGATATAGTCGCATGTCGCAAATGAGAACGCATGATTTCTTGCTTTTGAGAAATCACCCGTCCATTTAAAATCATACACTCTGTCGGTGAACTGCCTTGCAATGTCCTTTGTTCCGTCATCGGATCCCGTGTCCACGACCACTATCTCATCGGCGATGTCCTTAAGGCACCCGAGGCATCTTGCAAGTCTTTCCTCTTCATTTTTTACGATCATGCAGACACTTATGGTGGCCATTACTGTCTTCCTCTGTCCTGAGTGAGGATCTCACGCATTTTTCTGAGTGCCTTTCCTCTGTGGCTTATGGCATTTTTCTGCTCCGGGCCTATCTCTGCCGCAGTTTTTTCGTATTCAGGCACCATAAAGATCGGATCGTAACCAAAGCCGTTGTGTCCCTTCTGCTCCCATCCTATGTAGCCTTCAAATGTCTCCCGCACCACTTCCTCGCGGCCGTCCGGCCACACGGCGGCAACGGCGCAAACATAGCGGGCTGTCCGCTTTTCCTTTGGCACATCTTTAAGCTTGTCTAATATATAGTTGTTCTTGTAGTCGTAATCGGTGTCGTGTCCCAGAAAACGCGCGGAGTAGATGCCGGGCGCTTTGTCCATATAGTCGATCTCAAGCCCGGAATCGTCCGACAGCGTAAGATTTCCCGAAAGCTTTGCCACCGCTCTTGCCTTTATCAGAGCGTTTTCTTCAAAGGTGGTGCCTGTCTCCTCAACGTCGAGGTCGATCCCGGCGTTCTTTGAGGAGATAATGTCAAAGCCTGTGTTTTCCATGATCTCCCGAATCTCTTTCAGTTTATTGTTGTTACCGGTCGCAAAGATAAGTTTTGTCATCTTCAGTTTCCTTTTTCAAGATATTCATAAGCCGCATGAATTGAGTCATATATGGCTTTTGCGGCATTTTTTCTGTTGTTTTCGTCTTTTATGAGTTTCAGGTCGTTTTTGTTTGAGATGAAGCACACTTCAAGGAGCGTCACAGGCACTTTTGAATTTCTGATTATCCTTATGTCGTCTCCCGAAACGATGCCTCTGAGCTTTGTGCCGAGAGCAGACGCCAGATTTGCCACGCAGAGCCTTGCAAGGCTTTCGGAATTGAATCCGTTTCCCAAGCCCTGTGTGGTGCTGTAGAGCGCCTCGGTGCCGTTTCCTTCTTTGGACGTGGAAGCATTGCAGTGGACGCTGATAAAAAGATCCGCGTCAACGCCGTTTGCGAGGGCCACTCTGTCGTCAAGCGACGGATAGGTGGAAGCCGTCCTTGTGTAAAAGGCCTTGATATCAGGATCATTGTCGAGGAGTTCTTTTAAATGCAGGACGATGTCCAGGTTTATATCATCTTCCCATGTCTTTCCGTCACAGCCCGGAGCTCCGGGGTCTTTTCCGCCGTGTCCGGCGTCTATCACAACGATCCTGTCATAGATTTCTTTTGGTCTTTTAAGCGAAATGACATAGTAACCGCCGATGTTGTATGTCCTGAAGCACCAGTGTTCCTTTGTCACCATAATGATGTCCGCGGTGCGGTTTTCCTGTGAGAACGTCATCGACATGTTCTCCACAAGGTCATAGCTCACCTCGTTCCAGCCGCCGTTCAGCGACTTTTCGCCGTCTATCCTGTATACATCCGCAGGTGAAAGGTCGTTTTTGTCCTTTACATATTCGGCGCTCACTTTTATCGTCCTGGTCAGAAGGTCTTCAGTCACGGAAAACATACTGTTTGCGGGCTTTTTTATCACAATGCATCTTTCTCCCGCAACGTTCATAATCCTTTCCGCGACATCGCCGAAAAGCATGTCATAGACGGTAGTTCCCTTTGTTTCTATGGTCTCTGTGTCTGTTGATGCAAACTCTTCCCAGACATTCACCTGCTGTTCTTCCTCTTTGGTGTTTTCCGTTTCATCGGAAAATATGATCACGGGTTCGGGGCTTATGAGCACGGTCTCATCGGTATCCGTTTCAAGCTTGTCATCAAGCACGGGAACCTCTTCAAGCTCCACAGGCTTCCTTGTCCCGGCCATAACATAAGTGCCGCCCATTTCTGTCACATAAAGCTCCCTGGCGGCGGAAAGAAAAAACACGATCGCGGTCAATGCAACCGTTATCTTTGTTATTTTTTTAAGCAGCATTTCTTCTTTCATATGCTTATAATCCATCAAACAAGCCGAAAAGTCAACCTTGACTTATGTTTATTTTGCATTTAGAATGAAAAAAAATCATTAAAGGAAAAAACATGGAAAGCTTTGAATTTATCTGCCCCTGCCATTTTGGTCTGGAGGCTGTCCTGAAAAAAGAGATAACCGACCTGGGATACACCATAACCTCCGTCGAAGACGGAAAAGTATGCTTTTCGGGCGATGTGAACGCCTTCGCCCGTGCGAACATATTTTTAAGGACCGCGGAGCGCGTGCTCCTGAAGGTGGGTTCTTTCCGCGCGGAAAGCTTTGAAGACCTGTTCCAGGGGACAAAAAGCATCCCATGGGAAAGGTATCTTCCCGAAGACGCCAGGTTCTGGGTCGCAAAAGCAAATTCCGTAAAAAGTAAAGTATTTTCCCCTTCGGATATACAGTCCGTCATGAAAAAAGCGATGGTCGAGCGCATGAAGGAACACTATCACACCACCTGGTTCAACGAGACCGGCGCTTCCTTTCCCGTCCGCGTTTCCATCTTAAAGGACATTGTTACCGTGGGGCTTGACACCTCGGGAGAATCCCTTCACAAACGCGGCTACAGAAAAATGATCGCAAAGGCCCCGATAGAAGAAACGCTCGCAGCGGCGCTCATCATGCTCACTCCCTGGAACAGGGACCGCATCCTTGTGGATCCTTTCTGCGGGAGCGGCACCATCCCCATAGAGGCCGCCATGATCGGCCTCAACATCGCTCCGGGCATGAACCGTGAGTTCCTCGCGGAAAGCTGGACCGGACTGATACCCAAAAAGTCATGGTATGCCGCTGTCGAGGAGGCAAACTCAAAGATCATCACCGACTGTGAACTGAACATCCAGGGATATGACCTTGACAACGAAGTGATAAAGGCCGCGCGCCAGAACGCGGAAGATGCCGGAGTTCTTGAGCACATTCACTTCCAGCAGCGCGATGTAGCGGACCTGAGAAACCCCAAAAAGTACGGTTTCATCATCACAAACCCTCCCTACGGCGAGCGTCTTGAGGATCTAAAAACTCTCCCCGCGCTCTACAGGACCATCGGAGAGAGTTTCAAAGGTCTTGATTCATGGTCGATGTTCCTCATCACAAGCTATGAGGACGCGCTTAATGCCCTGGGGCTTACTCCGGACAAAAACCGCAAGATCTATAACGGTATGATAAAGACCTATTTCTATTCATTTATGGGACCTAAACCTCCGAAAAGAAACCGGCAAAATCCCGAATGACCTGTTCCTTATCGAATTCATTGAGGAGTTCGTGCCTGTCACCCTTGTAAAGCTTACATCTTACATTGGTGAAGCCGAGCTCCTTATATTTTGCGTAAAGCGCCTCAACGCCTTTTCCGTAGCTTCCCACAGGGTCTTCCGTTCCGGAAGCTATGAATATCGGGAGATCCTTTCTTGTGGCTCCGATATTTGACGCGGCATGGCCGGTGATCCAGATGAGATCTCTGTAAAAGCTTGCGGTGCAAAGGAATCCGCAGTATTTGTCCTTTATGTACTCATCCACAATCTTTTCGTCTTTTGTGAGCCAGTCAAACGGCGTTCTCTTTCTGTCCCTGTTGTATTCCTTGTTGTTGAACATGACGTTGTTCAGGAATTTCGATCTGTGGCGCGGCCCTGTGAGGCAGGTCACGATGTTTGCGAGCGCAAGTCCCGAACTGCATACCGCGGCCGGCATATAGCCCGTGCCGCAGATGAGCGCGCCGTCGATGTCATCAAAGCGCTGTATCACATTCCTCGCTATGAGCGAACCCATGCTGTGTCCGAAAAGGAAGCACTTTCCGCCCCGCCTGTTCTCTTTTACGTATTTAAGCGCCGCAACTGCGTCCTCGATGACGAGCTCATACCCTTTTTTCTTTCCAAAAAACCCCAGATCCTCATCGGGAGTGTTTATGCCGTGACCTCTGTGATCGTAGGTATAGGCGTCAAAGCCCGCGTCGTTCAGGCCTTTAAAGAAACCCGCATACCTTTCGAAGTGCTCCGCCATTCCGTGAAGAATGAGCACCGCGCCCTTCACGTTTTCCTCACTTGTCGCGAACATGTGAAGCGTTATCTCTCGTCCGGCAGCGCCCTTGCATTTCAGTTTCCGCTCTTCCATTCTGTCCCCTCCTTAAAGAAACATTTTTCCTTCTCGTGCTTATAAAATAAGGACCGCGTAACGGTCCCTACGGTTTCGGTATTAAAGATTGCAGGCCTCAACGGTATGGAGCACGGAATCCTTTGTGACCGGCTTTACCAGATAGTCGTTCACATGGAATCGCCATGCATCGAGCGCATATGCCGAATTGTCGGCCATAAGGCTCACGCGTATGTTCTCGTTCCTGTCCCTGAGCTCTCTGGTGAGAGCAAAGCCCGTCGTGGAGTCCATTTCAACATCCGCAAAGCAGATGTCGACCTGTTTGCTCTCGGCGTAGCTTAACGCATGGTCGGGATTATCAAACCCCACCACCACGTCCTTCGGGAAAACGGAAGCCACGCAGCTTATGAGCTTTCGCAATTCCTTTTTATTGTTTTGTACTAACATTATAACCAAATCCAGGTACCTCTGTGTCAAGTCTAAAAAGTAATCCCTAGGACTCAAAATCCACACCCGGCGATTATATCCAAACCAGTCCAACAAAAGTACAACAGATCAAAGAAATTTTTAAAATCATCTTCTGCTCTTTTCCAGAAGGTCCGCGTTTGTCATCTCAGCCCAGCTGTACTGAGCCATATACTCGCCTCTGTAAGAGTTGATGGCTATGACATCACCCTTGTAAAAATCATAGACATCGCATTTGATCTTTGTAATGTCGACCGCGATATGATTCCAGGTCTTTATTATGATGTTTCCGGCGCCCAGTTCTTTAAGCGTCTTTTTCATGCTGGATATTACCGCATGTGCCTGATTGAGCGTTGTTTTGTCGTTTGGTCTGTCCTCCCACAGGATGCTCACTATCTCACCCGTGGTGATCGCCGCGCCGTTCCTGTCAATGAGATAAGCAAACAGTTCTTTTGCTTTTTCTCTCTGGAACGAAACCGGCCTGTTGTCTATGAACAGTTCGAAATTTCCGAATGTCTGCACCCTTATTTCCTTCGGTGCCAGCTGATCCTGGCTTCGCCAGTCTTTGTTTATGGCATCGAGCGTTTCGATTATCTGAGCCGCTTCCACCGGTTTCAAAAGATATCCGTTTGCGTGCAGCTTATACGCATCGTAAGCATACTCGCTGTATGCGGTACAGAAAACGATCTTTGTATCCGGCTGGGCTTCTTTCAGCTTCTTTGCAAATTCTATGCCGGTGATACCTCGCAGATTGATATCGAGAAAAGCATAATCAAGCACTTCCCCGTGTGCTTTAAGATCGAGCACATAGTTAAGTGCGTCATCGGATGTCTCGTATCCTACGACCTCATCATCTTCAAATATTTTCTTAAGCTCAACGAGCATGTCATCAAGTATGAGCCGCTCGTCATCAAGAGCAAGAATATTCATCACAGTCCTCCGCCCCTCGGTGATGGATGTAGTTTAGCATTAAACTTCGGCGGAAACAACAGATTTAGATTTATTTAAGAAAAGTATCAGTCTTCGTTAACGTTTTCGTTAGCCTCATTAACTTCCTCTTCAGATTCTTCAGGATCATGCCGTTTCGACGCTATTTTTTTGTCTATTCTCCGGCGCAGATGTCTCAAGGGTCTCGAGAACAGAAAGCCGATGCAGGCGCCGGTCACATTGAGGATCACGTCGTCTATGTCGCAGACGCCCCGCAGCGTGAAAAGCTGGATGATCTCTATCGAAAGATCTATGATGAGGAGCATCCTGAAAAACCGTGGGAAATACCTGAACCGCACTTTTATCGCGGGCAGGAAAAGTCCCAGAGGGATAAAGAAAAGCACGTTTCCGAAAAGGTTCATGTGGACTTCGGGCCACCCGTAGCCCTTCATTATGACCTTGACATATCTGATGAGCTGAACGAACGGGATGTAATTCAGATGATACCTGAGGTTCTGGATATAGGAGCCGTAAGAATTTGTCGTGGGACGTACGAAAAGGAGATATACGCCGATCAGGCCGTATATCGCGAACAATATCTTGTATATCAGTATCCTCTTATTTCTGTCCAATCTTGATCACCCTCGGTCAGGCCTTATGGCCTCCGATCTGTCCGTTCCTTTCGATCGTGGTCGCGCCTTCCCTGAAGTTCAGCCCTTTAAGGACGGCGTTCTTTCCGAATCTGTTATGTATCTCTATAAGCGCTTCCTGCATGTTCCTTTCGCGTCTGTCCTCTTCTTCCGCCTTTTTTCTGGCTTCCTCGTCATTGGAAGGGTCCGGGAAAAGTTCAAGCTGCTCGAAGCACTCTTCTTTTTTTCTTTTTTCGGCGATCCTTTCGGGGATCACATTGCTTGCCACAACGCTGACACGTCTTATGGTAAGCATGGGATCGGCGATCCGCTCAAAGATCGCGGACGCGGCTTTCATGATCTGCCTGGTCGATGACGTATAGCCGGAAAGATTTTCCGAGCCGTGCGCAGGTTTCGGCACGGGACGTCCGTATCTGTCGTAAGTCACTTTGCCCTTATATGCTGCAAGTTTTCCGTTGTCTTTCAGATTTTCAGTGTCGTAGCCTATATCAAGCACTATCTGGTCTGTCACAAGCCTTTTTTCCACAAGGCTGAGCGACAGAACGTCGGCCATCTCGGCCACTATCACAGCGCCCTTCTCATGGTCGTACGGTTCTTTTAAGACCTGACCGTGCCCAAGAGAATTGTTTTCCGGCCTGTAAGCCTTGATATCCTTTATCCGCACAGGTTCATAGCCCCATGCGTGGTCAATGAGGAGCTCGGCATTTACGCCGAAAAGCCTGTAGAGCAGATCCTCGTTGTAGTAATCGTTTTTCTTTCCGAGAGAGCATCTTGCGACGTCTCCCATGGTGGTCATGCCGTATTTTGCAAGCTTTCTCGCGGTCCCCGCGCCGACTCTCCAGAAATCCGTGATCGGCGTATGATCCCAGAGCATGCGGCGGTATCCCTGTTCATCAAGCTCCGCTATCCTCACTCCGTCCTTGTCGGCAGGAATGCGCTTTGCCACTATGTCCATAGCGATCTTGCACAGGTACAGGTTTGTCCCTATGCCCGCGGTAGCAGTGATCCCCGTTTCCGAAAGGACCTCACGGATCATCTTTACAGCAAGCTCGTGCGCTGTGAGTTTGTAAGTATTAAGATACCCGGTGACATCCATGAATACCTCGTCAACGGAGTAGACATGGATGTCCTCGGGAGCTATGTATTTGAGATAAATGTCATAGATGCGGCTGCTGTAGTCCATATAAAACGACATCCTGGGAGATGCGGTTATATAGTCGACGGAAAGCGAAGCGTCCGAATCAAGCTCGTCGGAATTTGCGGAAGATCCCGAAAAAATGCCGCCCGGAGCTTTTTTTGCTCTTTCGGCGTTTACTTCCTTTACACGCTGCACCACTTCAAAAAGTCTTGCGCGCCCCGGAATGCCGTATCTTTTTAGCGAAGGAGACACCGCAAGGCAGATGGTCTTTTCCGTCCGCTCCGCGTCAGCAACGACAAGATTCGTCTTAAGCGGATTTAAGTTTCTTTCGACACATTCCACGGAAGCATAGAAGGATTTCAGATCTATGGCAATATATGTCCTGTTCTCCGCCATGTCCGCCTCCGCTTTAAAATCCGTTTTACAGTTCTATGAGTTCTTTTCTCGAATGAGCGAAATCCTCATATCCGTCGGCTGTCACAACGAGCATGTCCTCTATGCGTACGCCTCCGAAATCGGGGATATATATTCCGGGCTCGACCGTGATGATCGTGCCGGGTTCGATGATGTCCTCTTCCTTTACGGAAAATCTGGGATCCTCATGTATCTCAAGACCTACGGAATGGCCGAGTCCGTGTCCGAAATATTCGCCGTATCCGGCTTCCGTGATGATATCTCTGGCTATCTTGTCATATTCCTTGCCGGGCTTTCCGGGCTTAAGGCCTTCGATGACCGTGGTCTGAGCCTTGAGAACGACGTCGTAGATCTCTCTCTGTTTTTTGGAAGCCTCACCGACAACAACGGTCCTCGTCATGTCGGAGCAGTATCCGTGGTAAACGCATCCGAAATCCATGGTGAC
>JAEENL010000058.1 GCA_016283775.1 Lachnospiraceae bacterium
TACAGCAATGCGCTGGAATACACGGTTATCGGTGAAGACGGGACCGTGCTCTTCAGGACCTCTCAAAAGACTTCGGATACGCTTAACGAAGCAATAAAAAACAATGATACGGTGATAGGCATAAAGACCGAAAAGACCGGTGAACACGTAACGGTGCTCATCCTGAACGATCTTAAGGATAGACTGCTGAAAAAAAGGAACACCGCGATGCTCACGATAGCGGTGGTGTCTGTCCTTCAGTTTGCCGTGCTCGCCGTTTTTTTCATGGCTGTCAGAAAGAACCTGATAAAACCCTTTGAAAAGATGAAGGCATTTGCGGAAAGGATCGCGTGCGGAGACCTTGACATCCCGCTCGAGATGGACAGGGGGCACGCATTCGGCAGCTTTACCGAGGCCTTTGACATCATGAGGAGCGAGATCAGACAGTCGCGCGAGGCTGAAAAAAAGGCCAACGACGAAAAAAAGGAAATGATCGCAAAGCTCTCCCACGACATAAAAACTCCCGTGGCATCGATAAAATCGGCATCCGAGATAGGCTATGAGATCGCGGTGAACGACAGGGCAAAGGAGATATTCAACCAGATAAACATAAAGGCCGACCAGCTTACAAATCTTTCCGATAATCTTTTCCATTCAAGCATAAATGACATCACTGAGATCGAAGTAAATCCCTCCGAATACGATTCCGCGGTTGTCCGTGAACTCATAAAGAGAGCGGATTATCTTAACAAAGCCACGGTGCCCGAGCTTCCGAGGGTTTCCGTCTACATCGACAAACTGAGGCTCCAGCAGACTTTCGACAATATCTTCGCAAATTCCTATAAATACGCCGGAACTGAGATCACAGTGGACTGCAGGCAGGACGTGGATCTTTTAAAGATATTTGTAAGTGACAAAGGGCCGGGAGTTCCTGCTGAGGAGCTTCCGCTCTTAAAGGAAAGATACAGGCGTGGCAGCAATTCCGCGGGGAAAGAGGGAGCAGGCCTCGGACTGTACCTTGCGGACTTTTTCCTTGACAGGATGAACGGCAGGCTGGAACTCAGTAGTAACTCTTCCGGATTTACCGCAGAGATCGATTTAAGGATTATTTAAGGATTCCTTAAAGGCAATTAAGGATTGAAAAGGTAGAATGAGCACATAGTTTTGAACAACAGCTCAGGAGGGAAAAATGAAAACGATCATCAAAACGGACAAACTGTGCAAGACCTTTTCAAACGGCGGACAGATGCAGCATGTGTTAAAAAACATCGACCTTGAGATATATGAGGGAGATTTTACGGTAATCATGGGCGCGAGCGGAGCGGGAAAATCAACGCTTCTTTACGCGCTCTCGGGAATGGACAAGCCCACGCTGGGACACATCGTTTATACGGCGCGTGACGACGGCAGGGGAACAAAGAACGACACGGACATTACCACACTTTCCACGGACCGTCTTGCGGCTTTCAGAAGAGAAAACTGCGGATTTGTTTTCCAGCAGGTATATCTTGTGGATTCAATGAGTGTTATGGATAACGTCCTCGCAGCGGGCCTTCTCGTAAACGGCAACAAAAAAGAAGTGGTGAAAAAGGCTCAGGAGATACTGAAGTCCGTTGACATAGAGGAAAGACTATGGGACAAATTTCCGTCCCAGGTGTCGGGCGGAGAGGCACAGAGAGTCGGCATAGCAAGAGCCCTTGTCAATTCGCCACGCATGGTGTTTGCGGATGAGCCCACCGGCGCGCTTAACTCAAAAACAGGACGTGACGTGCTTGACACACTCACCGCGTTCAACGAAAAAGGACAGTCGATCGTGATGGTAACGCACGATATCACGAGCGCAAGACGCGGAAACCGTGTCCTTTATGTACGGGACGGCGAGATCGCAGGCGAATGCGTGCTCGGAAGATATGTTCCGCACGATACCGATCGCCACAGAAAACTCGGCGATTTTCTTGCTTCGATGGGATGGTGACGGCTATGGAAAAGACAAAACTGCTGACACTGTCAAATTTCAGGAAGAACAAAGGCACATCCGTGGGGCTTTTCCTTTTGATGATGCTCGCGAGCATGCTTGTGGGCGTGTCGCTCCTCATGTTCTTTGACGCCTATCCTACTGCCGAAAAAGAGGCAAAAAAGCTGGACGCGGGCGACGGATACCTTTGGATAAACAAGGACCTCAAAGGCATTGACGATGCTTTTATAGACGAACTGTTCCAAAATGACGCAAAAAGATATGAAACGGTGCATTGCCTCGGCTATAACAATGTTTCTCTCCCTTTCGGCAAGGGCACCGTTGCTCCGGGGCTCGCGGTAAATGATTCTTCTGCCTTCGGAAAAACGCTGAACAGGACCGAAGTGATAATCGAGGATGATAGTGTTGCCGCGCCTTACATCTATCTTCCCTACCAGTTTTTTACATCGGGCGGAGAAAAGATAGGAGATGTTTACAGCTTTGAACTCATGGGAGCAAAGTATGATGCAAATGTCAGAGGCTTTATAAACACTACATACTTTGGCTGCAACAACACAGGAATGTATGAGTTCATCCTTGATGACGTGACATATGCCGCACTCTGGGAAAAGGACAGAGCTTCGGCGGAGACGATCGTCGTGAGTTTTGAACTGAAGGACGGCGTAAAAGCCGGAAAGTTCAAGATAGAAGCCGGGAACAATGTCTTAAGCCGTAATCCCGATGCCATCGCTCTTGCGGCACTCCTTCCGGAGACCATATCCGGAAAAAGCTTTATGTCTCTGATACTCGCGGTATCGTTTCTCACGGTGACATCCATCGTGGTCGTTGTCATCACCATGATGCTCACAAACTGCATTTCAAACTATATCAGGGAGAACATGAAGACCATCGGCGCTTTAAAGGCCATGGGTTACACGGGCCGCGACATAGCGCGTTCGCTTCACCTTCTCTTTACGGCGCTTGCCGTTGTGGGAAGCGTTGTAGGCGCGGGCCTTTCCTACACTCTGATGCCCGTTATGGCAAAGATAGTGGTCGGACAGATGGGCGTGCCGTACAAGGTGGGCTTTGTGCCGGTATGCAGCCTCATCCCCGTTGTTTTCATAGTCATCTTCACATTCTTTGTGACTGCGCTCTCCGCAAAAAAGATCAGGAAGATCGATCCGATCGTCGCGCTGAGAGACGGTATCGGAACGCACAATTTCAAAAAGAACCATGTGAGACTCGACAAGTCTTCGCTGGGCCTCACCTTAAGCCTTGCGGGAAAGACTCTTTTTACAAATTTCAAACAGAACATGATCACGTTCTTTGTTA
>JAEENL010000059.1 GCA_016283775.1 Lachnospiraceae bacterium
AGGACGACGAAAAGTTCCTGGAAAACATGAAGGGGCACAACCTTGCGGGAGACGATGTAAGACTCTACCAGCACTGGGAATGGACTCAGGGAGTGGGGCTTTTCGGCCTCTGGAAGCTTTTTGAGCTGACCGGTGACAAAAAGTATCTTGACACTCTTACCGATTTTTACGACAAACAGCTTGAGATGGGCTTTCCTGCGCTCAATGTGAACACAGTGGCGCCTTTTCTTGCCATGTCCTTTGTCGGTGAACATCTTAAGAGTGAGAAATACCTTGCGCCCTGCAGAAATGCGGCAAAACAGATATTTACGGAGTTCCCCCGCACAAAGGAAGGCGGACTGCAGCACAAGACAAGCGATTCGCTGAATGAAGAGGAACTGTGGGACGATACTCTGTTCATGACTGTCCTTTTCCTTGCAAACATGGGAAGGATAGAAGGAAACAAGGAATATGCCGATGAGGCCGCATATCAGTTCCTCATTCATGCGCACTACCTTGAGGACAGACGCACGGGACTCTGGTATCACGGCTGGACCTTTAAGGACAACAGCAACTTTGCCGGCGCGCTCTGGGGAAGAGGAAACTGCTGGGTCACGATGGCGATCCCGGAATTCCTTTCGACCTCCGATTGCGCAGAACCTGTGAAAAAACGCCTCACGGAGCTCCTTATGCGTCAGGCGGCCGCACTTATGGAATATCAGGATAAAGGCGGGATGTGGCATACGCTTGTCGACGATCCGGATTCCTATGTTGAAGCAAGCGCGACCTGCGGATTTGCATACGGACTCCTCCGTGCTTCACGCATGGGACTGATCGATCCCGAATATGCGGAATGCGCCCTCAGAGCGCTTTCTCCTGTGCTCGGTCTGATCGGCGAAAACGGTGAGGTATCACAGGTATCCTACGGTACTCCTATGGGCAGGACCACCAAAGATTTCTACAAAAACATCGAACTCAGACGCATGCCGTACGGACAGGCGCTCGCAATGCTGTTTCTTATGGAGTGCAAAATTTGATCATGAAAAAGAAAAAGATCCTGATCTATATCGCGTTTGCCCTGATAATGGCCGGGCTTGGCGCAAGCGATTCTCAGAGAGGGATATTCGCCGGTATCTTCGAAAAGCATTTCGATCTTACCATGAGCCGGGTTTCCCTTATAGTAACGGTGAGTTATATAGGAAACCTGGTTTTTATTTTACTGGGAAGCCGTCTCGCCGACCGTTTTGAAAAAAAGAAAGTCTTTGTGTGCGCGTCATTTTTGTGGATGGCGGGACTTCTACTTTACGTGCTCACAGACAACTACTATGCTCTCCTTGTCGGGATGTTTGTCACTATGGGCACCTCCACTCTGATGAACACCATGATGAACATAATGTCTCCCATGGTCTTCGGCGCATCCGCGGGGATGCTCATAAATACGCTCTTTTTTACACAGGGCATCGGCACGACCGCAAATCAGAACATTACAGGCCGCCTTGCGACGGACTACGGCAGCTTCAGACTTGTGAACATCATCCTGATCTGCCTTGGGATCGCGGGGACGCTTATAGTGCTCATGGTGAAATTTCCCGAAGAAAAGGAAGAAAAAGGGCAGGACGTCAGTGAACAGAGGACTGTCGGGGTTACGGGGAAGATTATAAAAAACCCTGCCTTTTTTCTCTTTGTTTTCATTTTCGGCTTTTATTTTATCGCCGAACATGGGATAATGAACTGGTGGAAGACTTATCTGGAAAGAAGTCCGGGATTTGACTCGGGGAAGGCCGCGGTCTATCTTTCGATCTTCTTTGGCGGGATGACACTCGGAAGGCTCATTTTTTCACCTTTTGTGTCAAAACTCGGAGAAATGAAGAGCATGCTGATCTTTGGCGGAGCGGGGACCGTACTCTATATCGCGGGACTCGCCGGAGGAACGCATACAGCGCTTCTCTTAAGCATTTCCGGCCTGTTCATTTCCATTGTCTATCCCACGATGGTGCTTTTTATCAGAAGGTTTTTCCCGGGGAACATTGTGTCCTCGGCTACCGGCATGGTGATCAGCACCGCGACGGTATTCGATATTGCCTTCAATTTCATCTTCGGCCGGCTGGTCGAAAACTCGGGCTTTACGAATGTCATGTTCATCTTCCCCGTAAGCATGGGGATATTCTATGCGCTGTATCTGGCCTTAAGCGCGCATAAGAAAAAGGGAGGCACAAATGCTCGGACGCCAATGGGAACTGAGACTTGAAAACTGGAAGAAAAACCTGGAAAAGCGTGTGATAGTGCCGTTTGCGGCTCTTGATACCGAATATTTCACGACCTTTGACAGGCTTGAATTAAAAGAAGCCTGCGGCAGGAAATTCAAAAAAGCCGAAGAGGGCATGAAATGGGGAAAAAAGTGGGAATACGCGTGGTTTCGCACTTCTTTTGACATGCCAAAGGAGCTTTCGGGGAAGCGTGTCGTGCTTTGCCTTCGCACAGCGCCCGAGATGCTTGTTTTTGTAAACGGAAAAGTCTGCTCATCCATCGACAGACAACATGACTATATCACGCTTGAAAGAAAAGCGGTTCCCGGAAGGCACTATGATATCATGGCAGAGTGCTTTGCGGGAAACGGGCTCCGTCTTGAAGACTGTGGGCCTGCCGCGCCAGACGAAGTGACCGTGCCCGAAGATCCGGGCCTGCAGGTGACGGTGGGAAGATCTTTTATAGGCATATTTGAGGAAGAGATATTCCAGACCTTTATGGATTATCTTTCTCTTTACGAACTCATGAAAAACCTTCCCGAGGAGTCTCTCAGAAGACAGAAGATCATCTCGGGATTAAAGAGATTTACATATGCTGCCGATTTTGAGCTCCCCTATGAAGAAATGAAGGACAGCATCGTCCGCGCGCGTGAAGAGCTGAAACCTCTCATGGAATGCAAAAACGGCAGCACCGCGCCGGAATTTGCGGTCTTCGGACAGTCGCATCTTGACCTTATGTGGATGTGGCATGAGGACGAGACGATCAGAAAATCGGCAAGGACATATTCAAACCAGCTCGCGCTCATGGAGGAATATCCTGAGTTCAGGTTCCTCATGTGCTGTCCGACTGTGATCGAATATCTGAAAAAGTACTATCCTGAGGTTTACAGAGAAGTGATGAAGAAGGTGAAGTCGGGAAATTTCATTCCTGACGGAGCCATGTGGGTGGAATGCGATACAAACATTCCTTCCGGCGAAAGCATCATCAGGCAGTTTGTAAGAGGAAAAAGATGGTTCAAAAATGAGACCGGAACTGACAGCCGCATGGCCTGGATGCCCGATACTTTCGGGTTTTCGGGTGCTCTGCCGCAGATCATGAAAAAATGCGGGATCGATTATTTTGCAACGCAGAAGCTTCTCCGCGTCGACCCTGAAGCCGAGCAGTTTCCATACAATATCTTTGAATGGGAAGGGATCGACGGCACCCGTGTGCTGTCTCATATCTACAAAAAGAACAATTCCAGGTTTTCACCCGCACATCTCATAGAGCGCTGGAACAAGGACAGAAACCAGGAAGAAGACATAGACACCATGATGTTCCCCTTTGGGTTCGGAGACGGCGGCGGCGGTGTCACTCGAGAGATGCTTGAACAGGTGAGACGTTGTCGTGACCTTGAGGGCGCGCCGCGCTGCAAATGGTCGACTCCGTATGAGTTCTTTAAAAAGATCGAAAAAGAAGGAACGGAAAACGTATATACAGGTGAGCTCTACCTTACATGGCACAGAGGCACTTACACTGTGCAGGCTGAGACAAAGAGGCTTATAAGACAGGCCGAGCAGGCCGTTCACAATCTGGAATATTTCATGGCGCGCGCGTGGTTTGAGGGTAAAATGACACGCGGCAAAGGCGCAAAGCTTTTTACAGAGCTGAAGAACAAGGTGAGCGGTCTCTGGGATGTGCTGCTTTTCTCAAGCTTTCATGACATAGCCGCCGGAACGTCGATCGAGCGCGTGCACAAAGATGTCAACGAGCGACTTAAAAAAGTCATTGACGACGCAAAAGCTTTAATATCACAGATACTTGCTCTTTATCCGCAGGGAGAAGAGAGATATTTAAATACCACCGGTGACGTCCGCTATGTTGAAGGCCTTCCTGTTGAAGAATACGGGGACATAACAGCTGATAATATCGCCGGTCAAGGAAAGAAGCCGGAACGGAAAAAAGTTCTGTCCGTTAAAGAAACAAAGCAGGGCTTCAGGATCACAAACGCGTATTTTACCTGCTTTGCGGACAGACTCGGAAGGATCACGGAGTTTACGCTCTCAGATCAAAATGACTTTTCTCGTGCACAATATCAGCACGAAACATCGCCCTGCTTCTTGAGAGCACCATGGAATGAGTTCCTTATGTTCTCGGATATCAATGGATGTTACGATGCGTGGGAGATCGGCTCCATGTACGAAAAAACGCCCGTGGAGCTTAAAAAGACCGCAAGTGTGAATATTTATGAGGAACCCGGCAAAGTGATCGTCCATGTGGAAAGAAAGCTTCATGACTCGCTTCTGTCACAGGACATCATCATCGGTGCGTATTCAAAACGTATTGATTTTAAGACTGTGATCGACTGGAATGAAAGACACAAGCTCCTTAAGGTTTCATTCCCTTGTGATGTGCACGTTTCGGAAGCAATGGAAGAGATACAGTTCGGATATGTAAAGCGTCCGACTCACAGGTCGACACAGCATGACCGTGACCGCTACGAGGTCTCAAACAGACGATATACCTGCCTGACCGACGGCGGGAAAGGCGTAGCTGTGCTGAACGACGGAAAATACGGTGTGAGTGTCGAAGGAAGCGATATAAGGCTGACACTGCTCCGTGCCCCGCTCGCTCCCGATATGAACGCGGACAAGGGCAGGCATGAGTTTACATATTCTGTTTATCCTTTCACAGGCACGCCTGAGATGTCAAGGCTTCTCTCAGAAGCGGCCGACATAAATGCTCCGCTGTTAAAGACAAACGCGGAGCTCAAGGATTCTTTCCTCAATACAGACATGTACAACATCATTCCCGAATCGGTGTTTATCGATGAGGAAACAGGGGAATGCGTGGTAAGGCTGTATGAGGCGTTTGGAGTGGAAAGCGACGCAGTGATCGGACTTCCGAAAGCAACAGAGAAGGCTATTGAGACAGATATGCTCTTGGAAAACAGAAAGCATATTGAGACAGAGGACGGAGCATGTAACCTGCATTTTACTCCGTTTGAGATTAAAACGCTTGTGATAAGCCCGGAATGGCTTAAAGACTAACCCTGAAAAAAACATAACAAGATCAAGTGAGGTACACATATGGCAAGGCTCGGGATAGATCTCGGAGGAACAAATATAGTTGTGGGACTTGTGGCTGACGACTGCAGCATAAAAGACAGGATAAGCTGCAAGACGGCGCTTCCGAGGAGCGCCGAAAGCATAGCTGAGGACATGGGAAGACTGTGTCAGGAGATAATAAAGCGGAACGGCCTTCAGAATAAAGACATCGAGGCAGTGGGAGCGGGCATCCCGGGAACGGTGAACAAGAAAACGGGCATCGTTGAGTATGCCAACAACCTTGGCTTTGAAAATGTGCCGCTTGCGGCTATGCTGAAGAAATACATCGATATCCCCCTTTTCATGGACAACGACGCAAACGCTGCCGCATGGGGAGAATACAAGGCCGGCGGATATAAGGAAGATTCTTTTGTGCTGATAACTCTCGGAACAGGTATCGGCGGTGGAGTGATCCTCGACGGAAAACTCCTTCACGGGATAAACTATGCGGGGGGAGAGCTTGGACATACGACGATCAACTTTAAAGGCAGGCCGTGCAACTGCGGGCGCACAGGGTGTTTTGAGGTATACGGTTCGGCGTCGGCTCTCATCGAGCAGACAAGAGATGCCATGGCTTTTGACAGAGTGAGCGATCATCTTTACGAAAAGTCGGTCCTCTGGACACTTTGCGGAGGAAATATCGACAACATCGAGGCAAAGTCCGTGTTTGACGCGGTGAGCCAAGGGGACGAGCTTGCAAACATCCTTCTTGATGAATACACCACATATCTTTCCGAAGGCATCGCAAATATCATAAACATATTCCAGCCTGCGGTCTTCTGCATAGGAGGCGGTGTGAGCAAGGCGGGAAAAACTCTTCTCGATCCTCTGAAGAAAAAGACCGCAAAGCTCATCTATTCAAGAAATTCCGCGGTCAATACCGAGATCACGCTTGCAAGATTTGACAACGACGCCGGGATCATCGGTGCCGCCCTGCTGAATGAATTACCATGACAATGAGTTTCCGGAGGATATAAAAATGTACGAACATTACGAACAGATGGTCAAGGATACGGACGCACGTGTCAAAAAGACGCTCCGCATACAGAATATGCACAAAGGGAGCGCTTATTACGGCGCGGTTCCCGAGGACAGCGGCATCTACCAGGCAAAGTCCACGATCTACAAGCTTACCGCGCTTATCGCGGCATATGTGAACAAGGATTCTTTGTTTCGTGGAGATTTTGAACTTATCCGGCGGATCAACGCTTGTTTGGACTATATTGAAGCCTGTCAGCACGAAAACGGATTGTTCGATTACGTGACCTGCAATTTCTTCTCAGCCCCTGATACAGCGTTCTGCATCAAAAAACTGGTCCCGACATATGAACTCCTTAAGGCGATGAGGAACGGAGACTGCGGAAAATATGCGGACCTCTCACTCAACGAAACGCTTGACACCATATTTAAAAGAATAGATAATATAGTTTGTTCGGGAGCAAAAGGACTGCTGCAGGGCGGTTTCCATACGCCCAATCACAGGTGGGCGATAGCTTCGATGCTCGCATATTGCGGCATGCTTTTCAATGACCCTTCACTGACTGAAGGCGCAAATGCATACCTTGCGGAAGGCATCGACTGCAACGAAGACGGAGAGTTCTCGGAAAAGTCCGCGGGCAATTACAACAGGATAAACAACGACGCGATGATCATGCTCTCGGAGGCATTTAAGGATGACAGCTATGAGCAGTATGCGATCAGGAATCTCAGGATGATGCTCACATACTTTGAGCCCGATGACAGTGTTTTCACCGCAAACTCCACACGTTTTGACAAGGACCGCCTGATCTTTCCGAAGGACTACTATCTGGAATATTTAAAAATGGGATTGCGCCACGATATCCCCGAATTCCTCGACATGGCGAACCGCATTTTTGAGATCGTGCGTGAAAAAGGCATTTCTTCGCCCGATTTCCTTACACAGATGATGCTGAATCCCCAGTGGATAGACCTTGACCACATAGGAAGCGGGTATCCCACGGATTATTCGGTGTTCTACAAGGGTTCGTCGATCGCACGCACCAGAAGGGGAGATCTTTCTTTCACAGTGCTCGGAGGGAAATCAAATTTCCTTTATGTCCACAACAGGAGCATAAAGCTTGAGATGAAGGTGGCGGGAAGCTTCTGTGAACACAGAGCCTTTAAGAGCGAGACGATGGAACGCCGCGATGACGGAGCTTATGTGTTAAAGCAGACCATGCGCGGCTGGTACTATCTTCCTTTTTCCGAAAAGCCGGAGACTTCCGACTGGTGGAAGATGGACAATGCGTCCCGCGAAAAGAAACTCGGCCCCGACATGCAGATAGAAGTAGTCGTAAAGGAAGCGGAAAACGGCGTTGACGTCGATGTGAAGACTTCGGGAGTAAACGGCGCTCCTTGGAGGATCGAGCTTGCGTTCTCCGGCATTGACAGGATATCTAACGACCATATGTCGATCCCCGTACACGGGGATGAGGTGCTGGTGCTCCGTGATTCCTCGTTTGAAGCGCTCAACAGAGAGGATGTGCTTTCTGTGGGCCCGGCGTTCGGAAAGCATGAGTTCACCGAAGGAAAAGAAGACAGCGAAGCAAAAAATCCCGGCTCTGCTACGGTATATCTGACGGATTATACTCCGTTTGAACATACAATATCAATCAGAAACGGAAAGGCAATTTTATGAAGTACATTGAAGCCAAGAACTACAATGATCTGAGCCGCAAGGCAGCAAACATTCTGTCGGCGCAGGTTATCTTAAAGCCCGATGCCGTGCTCGGACTTGCAACCGGATCTACCCCGATAGGTACCTACAAGCAGCTCATTGAATGGTACGAAAAGGGTGACATCGATTTTTCGGGTGTCCGCACTGTAAACTTGGACGAATATGTGGGAGTCACACCCGACGATCCGCACAGTTACAGGTATTTCATGAACACAAATCTGTTCGACCATGTAAATATCAAAAAGTCGAACACAAACGTACCCAGCGGCACCGCAGTGGATATGGAGAAGGAATGCGAAAGATACAACAATCTGATCTCCGAACTCGGCGGCATCGACCTGCAGCTTCTTGGCATAGGCCATAATGGCCATATAGGCTTTAACGAGCCCGGTCAGGCGTTTGAAAAGATGACTCACATAGTTGAGCTCGGAGAGAGCACGAGAGAGGCAAACAAGCGTTTCTTCGATTCCTATGATGCGGTTCCCCACTATGCGATAACCATGGGCATCAAGGCAATCATGCAGGCACGCAAGCTTGTGCTCATCGCAAACGGCTCCGATAAGGAGGAGATCATCAAAAAAGCGATCTACGGTCCGGTAACTCCCGAGGTTCCGGCATCCATCTTACAGCTTCATCCCGATGTGACGGTCATCTGCTGCTTTAAAGACTGACATGATACGGATACTTACCGGCAAAGCCGCTAAGTATCCTTTTTTTGACAGTATCCTTACGGTTAAGAAAGCACGTTTGCAATGAGCCTTGCATAATGATAAAATAAACGGGTGTTCTATGGAGAAGAAACATAAAAAAGATCCGGCGGATCTGATCCCGGGGGGATTTAAGCAGTGAAAAAACTGTATGAGTGGGGTATGAACTCCAGACTGTGGCTTGTTCTTGCACAGATATTGTGTTTATGCACATTTGCGATTTATTATATTGCCCGTATGGGGATACATACAAAAGGCCAAAGGATTGCCGGGCTTGCGGCGTTTTTGCTCTGCATCGTCCTTTTTGCGCGGTACAGGCTGTACAAAAACGGCATGGCACTGCTGATCACAGCCTTTCTGCTGTGGTCGGTGGTCACAAGCCTTCTGGAACATGCAGGACCTGTGATGGCCTTTGGCAATACCATGGTGAGGTCGTGGTACATTTGCCTGCTTTTCATGCTCGTTACCTATGTCGCAGAGGAAAAAACGCGTGACCGCTTTCTTGTATTTATCTTTGTTCTATTTTCCATTTTTACGGCTGCTATATTTATACTGTCTTTTGTAAATGTCACAATGATCGAGTTAAAGCCCGGGTTTTCAGGCATTCCTCACCTCGGCACGTTTATAAGCGGGAGACTGTCGCTGTTCGGAGGACCAAATTCAGCGGGCCCGATGGCGCAGCTTTTGATATTGATCTCTGCGATCCTGATCTGCCGTTTCCGAAAGGCGAAATTCCATGTGCCTCTCGTTATATTGTTCTCATTGACATTGCTGGCCGGCGTAGTTGCGATAAGCCTTACAAGGTGCAGGACCGGAATGATAGCAACAGCTGCGGGTCTTGGCCTCTTTGCGTTCATCATCGTGAGGGAGAAGTTCATTGAGAAACGGGCGAAAGCCATGGCACTCGGGATAGTGGCATTCTTTGTCGTGACGGTCTTAAGTTTCTGCATCATGCTGATACCGAAAAGAGCCTATGACGCTGTCGTGTTTTCGTTTGCGGAGCAAAGTGAAGAGATAGATGCGGAAGAAGTCGGATCGGAACTTGAAGTCTATGAACTCACTTATTCGATAGGAAATCTCACCGACAGAACGCTTATCTGGACAGCGCTCATTCGGATGCTGAACGAAAAGCCGGTTCTGTGGATCACGGGAGAAACCGCGGCATACAAAACAGGTATGGTTATCGGAGTTTACCCCGAAAGACCTGACATACCGATATTTTCGGCGCATAACGGACTTTTGGAGATGCTTGCCACTTTTGGTATACCGGGGCTCATGTTTACGGCTGCGATGCTGATCGTATGGATCGTGTCTGCGATAAAGCTTGTTTTTTCAGACAGTCACAGTATCGGAACAAAAGCCGTCACAACGGTCTGTCTCGCAGTGTTTATCAATTCCCTGACTGAATCGTACCTTTTCCCGAATACCTTACTTTACTTGTCTGCGGTAGTGTTTTTTATGATCATGGGGTATATAAGATCTGAAATGAAAGATAAAGAGCAAAAAGAAAAGAAAAACATCTTTCGGTTCATCGCGGTGTCGGTCGCTCTGGCTGCGGTTGCGGGACTTACGTTCTTTGCGTACACAAATGCAAAGAAGCTTAACAGATTGCCGGAGAGCAAAGTGGCGGTTCAGGATCCTCATGATTTTGTGCGGCTTGGAGATGTGGTGACGGAGGATATGATGACTCCGGAATTCTGGGTAAAGAATCGCAGCGATGCCGGCGCGGATGTTATGGCTCCGAGACTCAGCATGTCTCAGATACTTGGGTTTAACCATGAGAACAGGCGGATGCTCTCGGCACTCGACAATCGTTTTGCTCTTGAGGAGCTCGGAGACCGGTTTTATGTGAGAGCGGCCAAGGCTTTTGTGGAAGATACTTCTTTTACTCCGCTTGCGGGGGCGGTGTATCTTTTTGACGGAAAGCCGGTTAATGAGGAGTATTGGACAAAGCTTACCGAAAATGCAAATATTGAGGCTTTGACAGAAAGGATAGATCTGAACTTCGGGTATTCTGTCGTGAGGACCGTGCTCAAGCGATTCCCCACAGATGACAGGGTATTTGCGGAAGGCTCGGATCTTTACAATGATGAGCTTGCCCAGGTGGAACTCACGCCGTTCATGCCGGTTGCCGTTCTTCATGAGTCCGCCGATAAGGAGTGGTATTATGTCCTTACAAAGAGTAACGGCGGATGGGTCAGAAAGACGGGCATAGCGATATGTTCATCTCGTGAGGAATGGCTTCGGCGGATGGATCCGGACGATTTTATCGTTGTGATCGGGAGAGAATTAAGGCTTCCGGCAGATCCTTACAATGCAGTGCTT
>JAEENL010000060.1 GCA_016283775.1 Lachnospiraceae bacterium
CTCGGGATCAACATCGGAAACCTCGGGTATCTCACGGGCGCGGAAGGGTACGAACTTGAGGATGCGATAGAGCGCCTTGTCACGGGAAAATATACCATAGAAAAGCGCATGATGCTCGATGTTTCTGTGAACGACGGACCTTCAAAGGCATTCCTTAACGATGCTGTCATCACAAGGAACGGATATTCCAGAATGATACAGGTTGCTCTCTATGTAAACGGAAAGCAGCTTTACACCCTGTTCGGGGACGGAGTTATAGTCTCAACGCCCACAGGGTCTACCGGGTACAATCTGTCCGCAGGCGGCATGATATGCGTGCCCGAAGCCGAGATGACAATGGTGATGCCCATCTGCCCGCATTCTATGGCAGCGCAGGGCTTCATAGCAGCCGCGACCGACGTTATAGAAGCCGAACTCCTTCCCGGGCGGAACGGCGCCGAGACGGAAACGGGTGTCACGATCGACGGAAATACCTTTATCCCGTTAAAAGCGGGAGACAGAGTAAAGGTCACAAAATCGGAGAGCGTAACAAGGCTCATAAAGATACACGACAACTCATTCTTTGATATAGTAAGGGCAAAGCTGGTATGACAGACCTGCTTTTCCGTTAAAGGTTCGGAGCATGGAGGAACGGATATGACAGACAGAAAAGTACTGAGGCAGGATAAGATCAAAGAGATCATCGAGAACAATATGGTGAACACTCAGGACGAGCTTGTAAAAAGGCTCAATGAGGAGGGCTTTGATGTCACCCAGGCGACGGTCTCAAGAGACATAAGAGAACTGCAGCTCGCAAAGGTTGCGACGGAGCTTGGCGGCTTCCGTTACAGAGTGCCTGAGAATACGGGAACTGTGAGCGACAAAAAATATGTGAGGATACTCAGGGAAGCCGTGCTTTCACTTGAAGCTGCCGAGAATATCCTTGTCATAAAGACCGTATCCGGCATGGCAATGGCTGCGGCTGCGGCTCTCGATTCCTTAAAGATCCCGAAAGTGGTCGGATGCATCGCAGGCGACGATACCATAATGTGCATCGTAAAGACGGTTTCCGATGTAAAGAATGTGAGCAGGAAGATAAATGAGTTACTCTGAAGGTTTATTTATTCTCTTGACCGTTAATATACCCATGTGTTAAAATCTATGTTTGGAAAATATTTTTTATACACTTAAAGGATGGTTTTTTATGTCAGGACATTCCAAATTTGCAAACATCAAACACAAGAAAGAAAAGAACGATGCCGCAAAGGGCAAGATATTCACAAAGATCGGCCGTGAGATCGCTGTAGCCGTAAAGGAAGGCGGCGGTCCCGATCCTTCAAACAACTCCAAGCTTCAGGCTGTCATCGCGAAGGCTAAAGCCAACAACATGACGAACGACACCATTGAGAGAAGCATCAAGAAGGCTGCGGGCGACGCATCCACAGACAACTATGAGCACGTAGTATACGAGGGCTACGGCCCCGGCGGTATCGCCATCATCGTAGACTGCCTTACCGACAACAGAAACCGTACGGCAGCAAACGTTAGAAGCGCATTCACAAAGGGTAACGGCTCCATAGGTGCACAGGGCTGCGTAAGTTTCATGTTCGATAAAAAGGGTCAGATCTATGTCGACAAGGAAGACTGCGACATGGAAGCCGACGACCTCATGATGATCGCGCTCGATGCAGGCGCTGAGGACTTCAACGAAGAGGAGGACGGCTTTGAAATCCTGACCGATCCCGACAGCTTTAACGAGGTTGTTGCGGGCCTCGAGTCAAACAAGATCAAGATGTCATCAGCAGAAGTCACCATGATCCCCCAGACCTACGGAAAGCTCACTGACGAGAACGACATCAAGTGCATGAACCGCATCCTCGATCTCCTCGATGACGACGATGACGTTCAGGAAGTTTATCATAACCTCGAAGAAGAGTAAAAAAATTTAATAAAACCACAATATTTTGTGTTTTTGGGGTTAAGACGACCACAAAAAAAGCCGATAAAACAGATGGAAACTGAAAAGTATCCGTCATTTACCGGCTTTTTTGCATTTCGTGGATGGGGCGTTAAGCCGGCACGGAGGGTCTATCTTATGAGAAAATACCTTAATCGCATAATCTGCTTTGGCATAGCGCTGGCTCTTATGGCGACGAGTTCGCTGTTCGATCTCACGTCAACCTACGGGATGAGCGTGATCGCTGACGAGACAGGCACAAAGACTTCGGAAGACGGCAAAACGGAAATTGCTGACAAAGGCAATGATATGTTTGCCGGGCTTTTTGATGTCACGGGACTTAACAAAGAACTCTTCAGAAGCCGTAGCATGTACTTTGACTCTTCAAGAGCATTCGCTGACGACACCGTAAAATACACAGTTGCGGGCTTCAGCGATGACGAAGGTAACTATCCTGAAGCAGGCGCCACTTCACAGATGAAATCCGGTACGAAGGTCATCACGATGATGCAGCTCGTAAACGGAAATTCCGTGGGATTCAGCACAGGGTCGAAAGTAAAGTTTTCATCCACCAACACAGACGTTATCGCGATCTATGACGCAGACGGCACCACACAGCCGGATAACGAGAACGACATCACCTGTACGCTCATCAGAAAAGGTCCCGGAACCACGACCATCGTCGCTATCATCACCACCGACGACACAACGGTCGTATTCCAGTTTGACGTTCAGGTAAGCTTCCGTATAAGTACGGAAGCCGCAGAGTGGGGAAACCCCGGAAGCATCATCGCAGGCGAGGCCGACAGAGTGCTCATTCTCGATCAGGCAAACTTCCTTGATGATCCTTCCTATACCGTAGATCCCATGGATCCTGCGTACACAGGAAACAGAAACTATCCGCTCGACATCAAATACCTCGATTCTTCAAACTCCAGCGCTGACCTCGATACCATCGAAGCACTGCCCGGAGGAGACTATAACGACAATATCGTAAAATATCACGACGGCAAGCTCCTGGTTGTCGGCGCAGGTTTCACGCATGTGACACTCACCACCGAGTCGGATGATCAGAAGGTCGATTTCTATGTTATCGTAAAGCCCAGAGGCGACCTTGAAAACCACGGCACATACTGGCTTGACGATGCCGGAGATCCTTTGTATGTCGACGAAGTGACAAAGATCCTCACAGGCGTTTCAAACTTCACGCTCTATACAAATGCGACACACGCATCCGACCTCATCTGGACCGTTTATAGATACGATTCGGGTTACACCTCGTCAACGAACGATCACTACAGAAAGATCACGGACGATACGTTCCTTACATACAGCGTAAGTGAAAACTCCGGAGTGGTTAATTTCTCCTATGTTGACGCAGGAAGCTACAAGATCGTCGCAAAGGCAAAGGATTCCTACACACTTGCATATAACTTCCTCACATACTATGTGAGCGTGCTTCCTTCCATAGACGACCAGACATTGTATATAAATGTCGGCGATACCTATGACATAATCAAGAATTCCAATATCCCTGCGGAAGACTTTTCGCACCTTTACAGCATAGATTACGGTCCGGATGACGGCACCACGACATCGAGCTCCGTATTTGAACTCAACAGCGCGACAGGTACCATCACGGGTCTTGCGATAGGAACAGGCAAGGTCACAATCAGATTCCTCACCGACTCACTCGGTGCGGCATCCCGCACAGGTATCTTTGATCCTTCGATAGTTCCTCAGACACAGCTCGCAGGAGCAACGACCTACATCGTTAATGTAATTGACAATATCTCCATAAGCGACTCGACCTTGTCAAACGGTTCAAATCCGACATTCATCATCTACATCGGAGCGGATTATCCTCTCTATGCGAATGTTACGAACAAGGATTACACGATCTACTGGGAATCCGCAGACGAAAAGATCCTTAAAGTCGAGTCAAAGAGCTACGGCACTGCATATATCACCGGTTTAAAGGCCGGCACCACGACCGTCCGCGCATACCAGATAATCGACGGCGTTGAGAAAAACGCATATGCGACCATCATCGTAAAGAACACCATCACAAAGATCACCCTCGATCCTTCGGAAGTGACTCTTGAAGTGGATGAGAACAAGACGATCGTCGCAAAGTTTGACGGCGATTCAAATGACGACATAGTATGGATATCCTCGGATCCCACGATATTCTCCTTCGAAGAAGGCGATACCAAGGGAACGAGCGTCATCATAAAGGGCTTAAAGCCCGGTAAAGCACTGCTCACAGCGATCAATCCGGATAACATCGTATGCGGATACTGCGAAGTTACGGTAGTGCAGAACGCAACGGGGCTGAAGCTCTCGGAGACTGAAGTCACGTTAAACCAGACTTCTCCCGATCATCAGCTCTACGCTTACATCACACCCGATACTGCGGACGACGCCTCGGTAACATGGACTTCGACAAATCCCAAGGTCGTGACTGTTGACAATAACGGTCTCCTCAGCGTAAAGGGTACAGGCGAAGCAACGATAGTCGTACAGTCCATCTCAAATCCGGAGCTTGTTGCATATTGCGCGGTAAAGGTCCTTTCTTCCGTAAAGGGCATCAAGTTTGACGAAGACAAGATAGAGATGTATAAGGGCGAATCCTACCGCCTTGCATATGTGATCTCACCCGACGATGCGAGCGAGACCTCCGTAAAGGTGACATCGTTCGATCCCAAGGTCGCAACGGCAGCCGTTTCCACAGACAAGAGCATTGTCATCAAGGGCGCGGGAACAGGAAAGACCCAGATCATGATAATGACCACCGACGGCAATTACTATGATCTTGTGGAAGTTACCGTGAAACAGGTTGCAACCGCGATAAAAATGGATTATACTGATGTTACGCTCGGTGTCGGAGAGTATTTCGACATGACCGTTTCGATAACACCGAAGGACGCGACTGACATCGCGCTCACATGGGAAAGCCTGAATCCCACGATAGCAAACGTTTCATCCTCGGGCCGCATAGGCGGTGTAGCCGAGGGCGACGCGGTTGTTCTCTGCAGGACGGCAAACGGTGTCATGGCGTACGCCAATGTCCATGTCTACCAGAAGGCACAGTCGATAAGGCTTGACCCGGAAAAGGCAACGATCGATTCCGGAGAGACCATTTCCATCGCTGTCATCTTCGATCCTGAAAAGACCACAAACCAGGAAGTGGTATGGACGAGTTCCGAGCCTGAGGTCGCAGTGATCAACGAAGCAGGAATGGTAACGGGCTTAAAGGGCGGCGTTACAGTCATCACCTGTAAGACAATAGACGGAGGCCTTTCGGCATTCTGCCTTATCTACGTTGAGGAGCCTATCGTTACGATCACTCTCGATCCCGATGAATACATACTCGGCATCGACGAGAGCTTCACCATAAAGGCCACCATTTCCAACGAAGAGACAGCTTCAAACACAGACCTCATCTGGTACTCCGATGATGAATCCGTCTGCGTTGTAGACAGATTCGGTAAGGTCACAGGCGTGGGATACGGCACGGCCAAGGTATGGTGCGAAGCGGCAGAAAGCGACGCCATCGCATATTGTAAGGTCCAGGTCGTAAAAGAAGTGGAATCCATAAAGCTGAACTACTCGACAAAGACCATCGTGGTAGGACACAGCTTCACATTAAAGGCAAAGGTAAATCCCGCCGACGCTGACTATCAGACAGTGAACTTTGTGGCTGACGATCCGTCAATCGTTATCGTGGACAACGACGGTATCGTTACAGGTATAAAGCCCGGCAGCACCTTTGTAAGAGCAAACGCAAAAGACAATTCCGGTGTATATGCGCTCTGCTTCGTGACCGTTATCAACGAGATACCCGCAACAGGCATCACGGTATCGGATTCCGAGATATATCTTCTTCCCGGAGAGACAAAGACCATAACCTACACGATCAAGCCGTCAAATTCGACCGACAGCATCAAGTGGTCGTCAAGTGACGAAGATATAGCATCCGTTTCCTCCTCCGGCAAGATCACCGCAAAGAGGATCGGTGTTTCGACAGTCACCATCATGACCACATCCGGAAAGACCGCAACAGTGACCGTGCATGTACTCGGACTCAGCCGTACCTACCTTGAGATCCCGATATATACACAGTATTCACAGCTTGTGCTTGACGGGGCGGATCCCGCCGATGTGCGCTGGGACGTTACCGATATCACGGTATGCGATATCCAGAACGGCGTCATCACAGCGAGAAAACTCGGCAGCACTTCAGTCACTGCAACTTACAACGGGCGTACAATAAAAGCGACCATAAAGGTCGTACCTAAGTAAAATAAAGATGGGAGAGGGTACAAAGTAAGACCGTATGTTAAGCAGGTTGTTTGTTAAAAACTATGCGATAATAGACGAGTCGGAAGTCATCTTTAAAGATAAGCTCAACATACTTACCGGTGAGACCGGTGCGGGAAAATCGATCTTGATCGGCTCCGTTAATGCCGCCCTTGGGCAGAGAACGTCCAAGGACGTGATCAGACACGGAGCTGATTATTGTACGGTGGAGCTTGTGTTTTCCGGGCTTCCGGAGCGTACCACGATCGCACTGTCGGCACTTGACATTTTTCCGGATGACGGCGAGATCGTCATCTCGAGAAAGATAACAAATGCCGGAAAAAGCATATGTAAGATAAACGGCGAGACCGTTTCTTTAGAGGAGCTGAAAAACTGCTCCTCGCTTTTGCTTGATATTCATGGGCAGAATGAGAACCATTCACTGCTTAAAAATTCAAACCATTTAAAACTCATAGACAAATTTACGGGAGAAGAGGCATCTGACCTTCTTTTGACACTGAAAGAAAGATATGCCGCTTATTCCGAAGTGAAAAAAGAGATAAGAGATGTCGAAGCGCTTGGAAATTCCAAGGACACCGACGTGAATTATCTGGAATATGCCCTAAACGAGATAGAAGCCGCAAAGCCTGAGGTAGGAGAGGACGAGGAGCTTGAGAATGAATACAGAGCGCTCTCAAATTCCAAACAGATCGCGGAATCGCTTTCTTCGTGCATTAGGCTCACCGAAGACGATGAGAGCGGCGGGGTGTCGGAACTCCTTTCGGGAGCTCTCCGCGAGCTTTCGAGAGCAGCGGAATATGATAATTCGCTTTATGATCTGTCCGCGCTTCTTGAGAACGCGTCCGAGCTTGTGTCCGATTTCAGGAGAAAAGCGGAAGACTATGTTTCTTCACACGAAAACTCCGAACAACGGTTTTCCGAAGTGTCGGAAAGGCTTGACACCTTAAATTCCTTAAAGAAAAAATACGGAGGTCCTCACGGGAGTATCGAAGCGGTGCTTAAATACGCGGAAAATGCCGCAGAGATGATAGAAAAGCTCTCAGACTCCGAGGAGTATCTTAAAGGACTTAAGGAAAAGGAAGAAAAGATCCGGAAGGAATGCATTGAAATATCCGAAAGGCTTTCGGATATCAGGAAAAAAGCCGCCGATGGCCTTTGCAAACGGATAAGCGAAGAATTAAAAGACCTTAATTTTGCAAAAGCGGAATTCAAATGTGATTTTGAAAGAAAAGAGGATTTTAACTCCGAGGGCTTTGACAGAGCGGAATTCATGATATCTTTCAACCCCGGAGAGCCCGCAAGACCGCTTGTGAAAGTGGCGTCAGGCGGTGAACTGTCGAGAGTGATGCTTGCGATAAAGACAGTGCTTGCCGACAAGGACGAGATACCTACGCTGATCTTTGACGAGATAGATGCCGGGATATCGGGGCGCACCGCTCAGAAGGTCTCCGAAAAACTGGGGCTCCTGTCGAGAAGCCACCAGGTAATCTGCATCACGCACCTCGCGCAGATCGCCGCAATGGCGGACACTCACTTCATCATCGAAAAGGAAAGCGGTGATGAAAACGTGAGGACCTGCGTCCGGGAACTTTCCGACGAAGACAGAAAGACAGAGATCGCGCGAATACTCGGCGGCGCCGAGATCACTGACAATGTGATGAAGAGCTCTGAAGAAATGATCATTTTGGCAAAAAAACTACGGGAGGGTTTTCAATGAAGAATGTGCTGCTTGTCGCATCTGAATGCGTACCGTTCATCAAAACAGGCGGTCTTGCGGATGTAGTGGGGGAACTGCCCAAGTACATTGATAAGACCAGGTATGATGTGAGGGTGATCCTTCCGAACTATAAGGCGATCCCGGGAAACCTCAAGGAACAGATGAAATATCACACCCATTTTTACATGGATCTCGGCTGGAGGCGCCAGTATGTGGGCATCCTCGACGCGGAGATAGACGGTGTGAAGTTCTATCTTGTGGACAACGAATATTATTTTAACGGCGAAAAGCCGTACGGTAATATCTACGAGGACATAGAAAAATTTGCATTCTTCAACAGAGCGGTGCTTTCTGCGCTCCCGCTCCTTGACTGGCATCCCGACATAATCCACTGCAACGACTGGCAGACGGGGCTTCTTCCCGTTTACCTCAAAGACTCTTTCAATGCGGGTGATTTCTACCGCGGGATAAAAAGCATCATGACGATACACAACCTTAAGTTCCAGGGCATCTGGAACAAAAAGACTGTCATGGACGTTGCGGGACTTGATCCCTATTATTTCACGAGCGACAAGCTTGAAGCCTACGGTGACGCAAACTACTTAAAAGGCGGCATAGTTTATGCGGACTATGTCACAACGGTCTCCGAGAGCTACGCAAAAGAGATCCAGATGCCCTTCTACGGCGAAGGCCTTGACGGACTCATGCGCGCGAGGAGCAACTGCCTTTGCGGCATCGTGAACGGCATCGATTACAACGAATACAATCCCGAAACGGACAAGTTCATCAAATACCATTTCAACAGCTCCAATTTCAGGACGAACAAAAAGAAAAACAAGGTGCTCCTTCAGGAAGAACTGGGACTTGAAGTTAACGACAAGAAATTCATGGTCGGCATCGTTTCAAGACTCACCGACCAGAAGGGACTTGACCTTGTAGACTGCGTCATCGAGCAGATCTGCGCGGAAAACCTGCAGCTCGTCATCCTCGGAACGGGTGAGCAGAGGTACGAGAACCTTTTCCGCCATTACGAGTGGAAATACAAGGACAGAGTGTCCGCGAGCATCTATTACAACAACGAAAGATCGCACAAGATCTATGCTTCCTGCGATGCTTTTCTCATGCCTTCACTCTTTGAGCCCTGCGGCCTGAGCCAGCTCATGAGCATGCGCTACGGCACGATCCCCATCGTAAGGGAAACGGGCGGCTTAAAGGACACCGTTGAGCCGTTCAATGAATACGAAAACACCGGAACGGGCTTCTCTTTCATGAATTACAACGCTCACGAGATGTTAAACACCATCCGCTATGCAGAGAACACGTTCTATGACAAGCGCAGACAGTGGAACAAGATGGTGGAGCGCGCAATGAACAGGGATTTCTCGTGGAAAAACTCCGCCGAGAAATATCAGGAACTCTACGACAGGCTTTTGGGTTATTGATCAATGCAATATGCCGATATAATCGTCGATATTTCGCATGAAAACATCGACAGGACTTTTCAATACAGAATACCGGAAGACCTTCAACAGCAGGTGCGCCCCGGTACCCGTGTGGAAATACCGTTCGGGAACCGGAAAGGGATGACAGGCTATGTTGTGGGTCTTTCCTCTGTGCCAAAGATACCGGAGGACAAGATAAAGGACATCCTTGGGATACAGAAACGCGCAGTGGACATTGATTCGAGGATGCTGACTCTTGCCGCCTGGATCAAGGAAAACTTCGGCGGCACCATGAACGAGGCACTGAAGACCGTGCTCCCCGTAAAAAAGGCGGTCCGCGCCGTTGTGCATAAGGAGATAAGGCTTATTGTTTCCGAAGAGGAAGCCGAAAAAGCATACGCGGAAGCATATAAAAAGCATTATGTCGCAAAAGCGAGGCTCATAAGAGAACTCATAACGGACCATGTCCTTCCTTTGGAACTCGTAAACAACAAGCTGAACATTTCAGGCCCCACGATCAACTCGCTTAAAAATGCGGGCGTGATCGAAGTGGCGGAGATAAAGGACGAAAAAAACACGGTCCGCATGACAGGTACCAAAGTCACGCTCAACGACGAGCAGCGCACCGCTGTGGACACCGTGATAAACGACTATGACAACGGCCGTTTCGGCACTTACCTCGTCTACGGTGTCACCGGCTCCGGAAAGACCGAAGTGTATCTTGAGATCATCGAGCATGTGATCGGAAAAGGAAAACAGGTGATCGTCCTGATCCCCGAGATAGCGCTCACTTTCCAGACGGTGATGAGGTTTTCAAGGCGTTTCGGGAACAGGGTCGCTTTTTTCAATTCCAGGCTTTCGGACGGCGAGAGATACGATCAGTATCAAAAAGCGAGAAACGGCGAGATAGATATAATGATCGGGCCGAGATCGGCTTTGTTCACACCTTTTTCAAACCTTGGGCTTATAGTGATCGATGAGGAACATGAAGGCGCGTACAAGAGCGAAGGCGTGCCGAAATATCATGCGAGACCAGTGGCGGAAAAGATCGCCGAGATGACAGGCTCGTCGGTTGTGCTGGGCTCCGCGACTCCGTCACTTGAAGCGTTCAAGAAGGCAAAAGACGGCGAATATAAGCTTTTGTGTCTCAAGAAACGCGCAAAGCATGCGGTCCTTCCCACCGTAAAGACCGTGGATCTCCGCGAGGAACTGAAGAAAAAGAACAGATCCATTTTTTCCCTGGATCTTGTAAAAGCCATAGACGACAGACTGCAGAAACACGAGCAGGTGCTCCTTTTCCTGAACAGAAGAGGATATTCCGGATTCGTGAGCTGCAGGAGCTGCGGAGAAGCCGTAAAATGCCCGCACTGCTCGGTCTCGCTCACAAGACATTACGACGGATCGCTCAAATGCCATTACTGCGGCTATGAGATACCTGAGCTCAAAGAATGCCCGTCCTGCGGATCGCCCTATATCGCGGCTTTCGGGACAGGCACGCAGAAGGTCGAGGAATCCGTAAAAAAGCTTTTTCCTGCGGCACGTGTGCTCAGGATGGACGCTGACACGATAAAGGAAAAAGACAGCTACGAAAAGATACTTTCCGCATTTTCAAATGAAGAAGCGGATATCCTGATAGGCACTCAGATGATCGTAAAAGGCCATGATTTCCCAAAGGTCACGCTAGTCGGGATACTGGCTGCCGATCTTTCACTCCATGTGAGCGATTACAGGGCATCCGAAAGGACGTTCCAGCTCCTTGTACAGGCCGCAGGCCGCGCAGGACGCGCGGAACTGAACGGCGAAGTCATAATCCAGACATACAAACCGGATCACTATGCCATAGAGACATCCGTAAAGCAGGATTATGACAGCTTTTACGAGCGGGAGATGGCATACCGCAAGGCACTTCTCTATCCTCCCGAGGGACACATACTGGCTGTCCTGTTTTACGGGCAGGATGAGAACACGACCTTTGATGTATGTACGAACGCCGTAAAATCAATGGTTGACAAAACAAAAGCTTTTTTTGATAATAATAAGATGATGATGAACGGCCCCGCAAAGGCGTCGATCTCAAAAAAGAGCGATCTTTACCGCTTTGTGGTATATTTCAAATCACTTGATTACGGGTGCCTTACAGAGATATGCGCTGCGCTCGATTCACTTACCGATGAGATAAAGCGCCGCGGAGTGTCTGTCCAGACAGACTTTGACCCCATGAGCGGATATTAAAGATAGGCAAAAAAAGGAGATAAACATGGCTATAAGAAACATAAGGATAATGGGAGACCCCGTCCTTTCAAAGGAATGCAAAAAAGTCACACAGATGACGGAGCGCATACAGATACTGATCGGCGACATGCTTGACACCATGTATGACGCTCAGGGCGTGGGACTTGCAGCTCCCCAGGTGGGGATATTAAAGAGCATCTGCGTTGTGGACATCACAGATGACAAGTCCGGCCAGTATGTGCTGATAAACCCCGAGATAATCGAAGCAGACGGAAGCCAGACAGGTGAAGAAGGGTGCTTAAGCCTCCCCGGAAAACAGGGCACTGTCACAAGGCCTCAGCATGTGGTGGTAAAAGCCTTGAACGAAAAGATGGAAGAAGTCACGATAGAGGCAGACGACCTTCTTGCTCGAGCTTTCTGCCACGAGATAGACCATCTTCACGGACACATGTATGTGGAAAAAGTGGAGGGCGAGCTTAAGGATACCGAGCGCGCTCAGGAAGACGAAGAGTAATACGGGGGCATAGATGAAGATTGTATTTATGGGAACTCCGGAGATCGCGGCAAAGGTGCTTAAGTCACTCATCGATTCCGGACGTCACGAGATCGCGGCTGTGGTGACGCAGCCCGACAAGCCCAAAGGAAGAGGCCATGAGATGGCTTTTTCCGAGGTAAAGGAAACAGCGCTGAAAGAAGGAATCAGAGTCTTGCAGCCTGAAAAGGCTTCGGATCCCGCATTTCTTGATGAAATAAGAAACATCGCGCCCGATGTGATCTGTGTTGCGGCTTACGGGAAGATACTCCGCCCTGTTCTTCTTGACATGCCGCGTTTCGGCTGCATCAACGTCCACGCCTCGCTCCTTCCGAAATACAGAGGCGCCGCGCCCATACAGTGGGCCGTGCTGAACGGCGAGGAAAAGTCAGGTGTTACCATCATGCACATGGCGGCGGGACTTGATACCGGAGACATGATAATCAAAGAAGAAGTGCCCCTTTCAAAAGATGAGACAGCAGGGTCATTACACGACAAACTCGCTGATATCGGAGGTCCGCTTCTTTTAAAGGCGCTTGACCTTATAGAGAAAGGCGAAGCTCCGCGCATTCCTCAGGATGAATCACAGGCGACCTATGTGTCTACGATAGACAAATCCTTCGGAAACGTTGATTTCAGTGAACCTGCGGAAAAACTCGAGCGCTTTTTAAGAGGCCTCGATCCCTGGCCTTCGGCTTTTACAAGGCTTAACGGGAAAAACCTGAAGCTTTTTAAAGGGGAAGTAAAAGAAGCAGGCAGCCTTCCGGAAGAGTATAAAAATGCCGTTCCCGGAACCGTTGTATCCGTTTCCCATGATTCCTTTGACGTACTCACAGGAAAAGGCATCTTAAGCATAAAGCAGCTCCAGCTTGAAGGAAAGAAGCGCATGGATACGGCGGATTTCTTAAGGGGCTATGTGATCACTCCCGGCACTGTGCTCGGGGAATAGAAATACACTTGGTATAAAAAAGGATCCGCATGGAAGCAAGAGAAGCGGCATTTAAAGCAATATATCACATTATCGAGGAGGGGAAACCCTCCCATATTGTGCTTAAGGGAATACTTTCGGAACTGACAGGAGAACGCAGGGATACTGCATTTGTGACGAGGCTCGTTGAAGGTACGGTCGAGATGCTGATATATCTTGATCACTGTATCGATTTTGTTTCAAAGGTACCCGTAAAAAAGCAGAAACCTGTGATAAGGACAGCGCTAAGGCTCGGCGTTTATCAGATCATGTTCATGGATTCCGTCCCCGACAGCGCTGCCGTAAATGAAACGGTAAAGCTTGTGAGAAAAAAAGGATTTTCCGGGCTTTCCGGTTTTTGCAACGGAGTATTAAGAAACATTTCAAGGCAGAAAGAAGACATTTCAAAAGAAGTTTCAAAGTCACCGGAAGTGCGTTATTCATGCCCTTCCTGGCTCTATGAGATGCTTATTAACGATTACGGAAGTGAAACCGCGGAGGATATACTGCGGGGTACATTAAGAGACCCTGATGTGTCGGTAAGAGTGAACCTGAGCCGGATCACAAGGGACAAACTCCTTGAAAGACTGCAGAGCCGCGGGATCAACGCTTTTCCCGGACATCTCCACGACTATTCGGTGCTGATAAGCGATGCGGGGGATATTTCGCAGTATCCGGAGTTTAAAGAAGGACTTTTTCAGGTTCAGGACGAAAGCTCCATGTTTGTCGCGGAACTTGCGGATATCGGGCCGGACGATCTGGTGGTCGATGTCTGCGCTGCGCCCGGCGGAAAGAGCATCCATGCCTGCGACATCATAAAAGCAGCAAACGGAAAAGGCCGGGTCATCGCAAGAGACATTTCCGAGCAGAAGACCGCGCTCATACAGGAAAACATTGCGCGTTCAGGCTTTGACTGCATAGAAACGAGAGTATGGGATGCCTGCGTTCCCGATCCGGAGCTTTTTGAAAAAGCGGATGTCGTGATCTGCGACGCACCCTGCTCGGGACTTGGGATAATAGCAAGAAAGCCTGATGTGAAATACAACATGGATCCGGAAAAGATGAAAGAGCTGCAGGAACTCCAGAGAAAGATCATCAAGGCCTCAGTCACTCTTTTAAAGCCGGGCGGCACTTTTATCTATTCCACCTGCACCATAAACAAAGGCGAGAATGAGGAAAATGTCTGCTGGGCGGAAAAAGAAACGGGGCTAAAACCGGTTTTATCAAAAAAACTGCTCCCCGGGATCGATGGCTGCGACGGCTTTTTCATATCGAGATTTGTGAAAGAATAAAGCGATACATTCGTGAAATAATAATGGCACTACAAAGGTAGAATATCTATGAAGGACATACGCTCTCTGTATCTTTCGGAATTAAAAGAAGAAATGAAAGCAATCGGCGAACCTGCATTCCGCGCCGACCAGATCTTTTCGTGGCTTCATGAAAAGAGAGTGGCCTCGTTCGATGAGATGACGAATCTCTCAAAAGACCTGAGAAAAAAGCTTTCCGAAAACTTTGAGCTCATCGGAGCAAAAGAAGTCACAAGGCTCACGTCAAAGATCGACGGGACCGTGAAATTCCTCTACGGACTTTCCGACGGACAGATAATCGAGAGCGTTCTGATGGAATATAAGCACGGTCACTCCATGTGCGTGTCTTCGCAGGTGGGCTGCAGGATGGGCTGCAGATTCTGCGCGTCGA
Source organism: Lachnospiraceae bacterium (assembly GCA_016283775.1). Classification (GTDB taxonomy): domain Bacteria; phylum Bacillota; class Clostridia; order Lachnospirales; family Lachnospiraceae; genus RGIG3528. Next base: position 14,851 of record JAEENL010000060.1, read on the forward strand.
CGATAGACGGACTGGTGAGGAACCTTACCGCGTCAGAGATCCTTGAACAGATCTATGAGACGGAGAGATCCATGGGTATCACAGTCTCAAACATAGTGATCATGGGGAGCGGAGAGCCCATGGACAACTATGACAACGTCATCCGCTTCATCCGCCTTGTTTCCGACGAAAAAGGGAAAAACATAAGCGCGCGTAACATCACGCTTTCCACATGCGGGCTTGTGGCCGGGATAGACCGCCTTTCCGAAGAGGGACTTCCGATAACGCTCGCGCTTTCACTTCATGCTCCGAACGATGATCTGAGGCAGACGATCATGCCCATCGCAAAAAGTCAGAAGCTCACGGATGTGATCGTGGCCTGCGAGAGATATTTTGAAAAGACTTCGAGACGCGTGACCTTTGAATACAGCCTGATCTCCGGAGTCAACGATTCCGCTTCCTGCGCGGAGGAACTGTGCTCTCTGATACATGGGATGAACGCGCATGTGAACCTCATCCCGGTCAACGAGATAAAGGAGCGGGAATACAAAAAAGCGCAAGATTCGAGCATTTCCAAATTCAAAAATATACTTGAAAAAAAACGAATAAATGTTACTATTAGAAGAAGTATGGGCACCGATATCGATGCCGCATGCGGTCAGCTGAGAAGAAGGTATATGTCGTCATCGGTCCTCTAAGGGTTACGATCTGCGGTCACAGGAGGCAAGGGGTTTTGGAATCAATAGCCGTAACTGACATCGGCAAAGTCAGAGATATAAATCAGGATATGGTCTTTAAAAGCGATGGACCTGTGGGTATCCTTCCCTGTCTTTATCTTGTTGCGGACGGGATGGGAGGTCACAACGCAGGTGACTACGCTTCAAAGTTCTGCATTGAAAACTTTGTCGACCAGATAAAGTCGTCGAAGACGCGGACCATGATGGGCGTGATGACCCAGGCCACTTCCTTTGTGAACGACGCGCTCATCAAAAAGGGTTCCGAGGATCCCGCGCTTGAAGGAATGGGAACAACGCTTGTCGGAGCTGTGGTGGACGGCCGTTCGTGCCTTGTGATAAACATAGGCGACAGCCGCATGTATCTATACAGACCGAATGCTTTTTTCAAACAGATCTCGCAGGACCATTCGCTTGTAGAGAACATGGTGCGAAACGGTGAGATAGAAAGGCGTGACGCTGCGCACCATCCCAAAAAGAATGTCATCACGCGCGCTATAGGAGTCGAGGATATAGCGGTTCCCGATTTCTTTGAGATAGATGTTTCGGAGCATGACGTTATACTGTTGTGTTCCGACGGACTCACAAACATGGTGGACGACGAAACGATCCATTCCGTGCTTGCGGACGAAAAACACAAGCTGAAATACAAAGCCGACCGGCTCGTGGCGCTTGCCAACGAAAGGGGAGGAAAGGACAACATCTCAGTCGTCCTTGTGGAAATAAACTGAACTGGAGGAAAGCATGATAAGTTCCGGAATGCTTATTAACGACAGATATGAGATCATTGAGAGGATAGGATCCGGCGGAATGGCCGATGTGTTCAAGGCAAATGACACAAGGCTCAACCGTCTGGTCGCAGTAAAGATCCTCAAACAGGAATTCTCAAACGACAAAAACTTCATCACAAGATTCAAGAATGAGGCACAGTCCGCCGCCTGTCTTTCGCATCCGAACATTGTAAGCGTCTACGACGTTGGAGACGACAACGGCTACCACTACATAGTGATGGAGCTTGTCGAGGGCATCACGTTAAAGAAGTTCATTGAGAAAAAAGGCAGGCTCGAAGTGAGAGAGGCTGTCGGCATTTCCATACAGATCGCGCAGGGCATGGAAGCGGCGCATGACAACCATATCATCCACCGCGACATCAAGCCCCAGAATATCATGATCTCCCGTGACGGCAAGGTAAAGGTTGCCGATTTCGGTATCGCAAAAGTCGTATCAACAAACACGTTCACACAGACAACCGTGGGCACCGTTCACTATCTTTCTCCCGAACAGGCGCGCGGCGGGTATTCCGATGAGCGAAGCGACATCTATTCGCTCGGCGTGACTCTCTATGAGATGCTCACAGGCGAGCTTCCTTTCGGCGGCGACTCCGATGTCACCGTTGCGCTTGCGCATATCCAGAATGAAGCACGTCCCGCAAGAGAGATCGTGCCTTCCATTCCATATTCACTCGACAGAGTGGTGCAGAAGTGCATGCAGAAGCACCCCGAAAACCGTTACAGTTCAGCTTCCGACCTCATCATGGATCTGAAGCACTCGATCACAAATCCCGACGGAGATTTCGTTGTGATCGATGACGGCTCGTCTTTTATCGGAAAAGGCACAAAGACCTTCAACAAAGCGGAATTTGAGGAGATAAAGACAAAGGCCGAAAAAGGCGAAAAAGAAGCGGTACAGAAGAGCAAAGCGATGTCCCGCGAAGACAGTAAGATCCTTCGTGAGGAACTCGAAGAACTCGACACCATAGATTCCAAGTGGGAAAAAGCGATCACGATCCTCAGCGTGCTTTTCGTGATAGCGGTGTGCGGCGCGCTTGTTTACGTTGTTGTGCGTTTCCTGGGACTTAACGAAAAAGATCCCGGCACCGACCCCGCAAGCCTTATAACCACCAGACCGCCTTCACCCACTGCGGTAGCAGCGACAGCGACACCTGAGCCCACATCACCGCTCACCATTCCCATGCCGAAGCTTCTCGGCTACACCGTTGAAGACGCGCAGAGAGTAATGGCGGCATATTCCAAGGACATTGTTGTACTTGAGGCCGGAGAGGATTTCTCCAACGAACCTGTCGGCATTATCATCAAACAGTATCCTCCGGAAGGTTCCGGTGTTCTCCCGGACGCAGAGATTAAAGTCATAATCTCTTCCGGAAGCAAACCCATGGAAGTCCCGAGAGTCATCGGCCTTTCACAGAGCGCAGCCACAAGCGCGATCGAGGCAAACGGCTTTGTTGTGTCTCCCGTATTTGAATCGAGTGACATCGTTGAAGCGGGTAAAGTCATAAGGACTGAGCCTTCACAGGGAGAGTCGCTTCCTGCGGGCGAAGTGGTTTCACTCATCATAAGCAGCGGCCCTCCGATCACCTACACCGAAGTGCCTAACCTCATCGGAAAGACCACAGTCGCAGCGGAAGCCGAGCTCCTTGACAGAGGACTTGTGCTTGGAGCGGTCGAAGAAGATTATTCCGATCTTTTCACCGAAGGACTTGTCATCCACCAATCCGTTGAAGCCACAAAGACGGTATTTTCCGGAGAGACTGTGAACATCACGGTAAGCAAGGGACCTTATCCTGAAGGATATATCCCGACTCCTACGCCGACACCCATTCCGTCTCCCGAACCCGGAGAGCAGGGCTACAATCCCGACGGTTCGATAATAGGGCAGACGGGAAGAAGATATTTCATTGCAAAATACGATACTACTGCGATGGAAAATATCGTTGATCAAGAAAATGGTGATTATTTCTCGTTTGAGTTGGTTCAAGATGGGGTTAGCTATCCTATTGTAGTGGATTACAGTGCCGATCCGAATACTGGCGACTTGACAGAAGAACTGGTTTCATATGAAAGGTTTTCCAATGGTTTTTCATATAGATTGTATTCAGATTTTGGCAATTATGGTATGCTTCACGCAGGGACTGCAACAATAACTGCTATTTGGAGAGGAATAGAACTAGAATCCCAGATAATCACACTGGAGGAGTTCACGGAATAATGCACGGCAGGATATCAAAAGGCGTAGCCGGCTCATACGTTGTGCTTTCCGAAAACGGTCCCGTGATATGCAAGCCCAAAGGGATATTCAGAAATGACAAAAAAAAGCCGCTCGTCGGAGACAGTGTCGAATTTGACATGCTTCCCGACGGGACCGGCGTTATAGCGGAGATTTTGGAAAGAACAAGCATTCTTATAAGGCCTGAGGTTGCAAACGCGACTCAGGCAATGCTTGTTTTTGCGATAACTCAGCCGGATCCCGCGATGAATCTCGCGGACAGGTTCCTGATAAACATGGAAATGGCGCATGTCCCGACATTAATTGTTTTCAACAAGGCCGACCTTGCGGATGAAAAAAAGATCAAAGAGACAGAGGATATCTTTAAAGGATCAGGATGTGAGGTTTTCTTTGTATCTGCAAAGTTTGGACAGGGTATCGACGAGATAAAGAAAAAGTTGCACGGGCAGAGCACTGTGCTTGCGGGCCCGTCCGGAGTCGGGAAGTCCACGCTTACAAATCTCCTGCAGGACGAAGCTCTAATGGAAACCGGAGAGCTTTCGGAAAAGATCCTGAGAGGTAAGAACACCACCAGACACACCCAGCTTTTAAAGGTCTCAGCCGATTCCTATATTTACGACACGCCCGGTTTTACTTCGTTTTATGTGACGGGGATTGATGAGCGCGAGCTTTGGAAATACTATCCGGAGATGGCGGATTGCAGCGGACTTTGCAGATTTACGGGATGTGTCCACATAAACGAACCCGACTGCGAAGTGAAAAAACGGGTAGCTGAAGGAATGATATCCTCTGTCCGCTATGACAATTACAAGCAGATCTATTCAGACATAAAGCAGAGCAGGAAATACTGAAATTACTTACAGGAAGAAAACACATGAATATATTGGCACCGTCAATACTAGCCGCGGATTTCAACATCCTCGGTGAACAGATAGAAAAAGTCAAAAAAGCCGGCTGCAAATGGCTTCATATAGATGTGATGGACGGAAATTTCGTGCCGAGCATCTCATTTGGAATGCCTGTGATAAAGAGCATCCGCAAAAAAAGCGATCTGTTTTTTGACGTTCACCTTATGATCGACGAGCCGGTACGCTATATCAAAGAGTTTAAGGCTTCCGGCGCGGATGGGATCACGGTGCATGTCGAAGCCTGCAGTGACATCCCGGAAACGATCAGAGCGATCAAAGAAGAAGGCCTGAAATGCGGGCTTTCCATTTCACCGGATACGCCTGTTTCAGCAGTGCTGCCATATATACATGACTGCGACATGGTGCTCGTTATGACAGTGCATCCCGGCTTTGGCGGGCAGAAACTGATCCCTGAAACACTTGATAAGGTGTCGGAACTCCGAAAGCTCATCCAAAGCGAAGGCCTTGATATAAGGCTTGAAGTGGACGGCGGTGTGACAGAAGATAACATCGGTCAGGTCATAAAAGCAGGCGCGGATACAGTTGTCGCGGGAACTGCGGTATTTAAAGGCGATATAATCAAAAACGTAAAAGAACTTACAAATAAAATAGAAAATGCCTGAACATCCGAATACGGAGGAATTTTCACATGAAGATCACAGACTGCAAGATCAATCATCTCTCCAATCCTTTGGGTTATGAACTTTCCGCACCTCGCGTGTCATGGCATGTCGAAGAAAGCACCGGGAGCGCTCCTTTGTGGGCGCGCCTTGTTGTTTCCGGGGATCACGCATTCAAGAATATTATATATGATTCGGGTGAAGTCACAGAAAACTTACTGTATCTTCCCGTAAAAGCAGAACTGCAGCCTTTCACTCTGTACTTTTATACGGTTACCGTTAAAAGTGACGCAGGTGAAGAGGCTGTTTCCGATATCTGCACTTTTGAAACCGCGAGAGGAAACCTGCCGTGGGCGGGAAAATGGATCACATGCGGCAACAACGGCGACGCGGCGCCGCTGTTTTCAAAAGAAATATCTCCGAAAAGCGAAGTGAGCTCCGCAAGACTATGTATCACAGGACTCGGCCTGTATGAGGCATTTATCGGAAAAGAGCGCGTTGGCGATGAGCTTCTCACGCCTTACTGCAACGACTACGACAAGTGGATCAGGTACCAGACCTATGATGTGACCGCGCTCCTTAAGGAAAACACTGTGATCTCAGTGCTTCTCGGCAACGGGTGGTACAAAGGTCGCTTCGGATTCAGAAAAAAAGAGGGACAGACAGGTTTCTACGGTACAGATTACATGCTGCTCGCGGAACTCAGGATAGAATATAAAGACGGGACAAAAGAAGTGATCGGTACCGACGGCACATGGAAAGTGCAGGAAACCGGCATTTTGTCAAACAATATCTATGACGGTGAGACAAGAGACGACACGGTATTTGAAAATACCGGACTTCCATTTACCGTGGACAAAAAGGAAGAATGCGCGCGTGTGCTTTCCGAAGATGAGGCTCCGAAGGCTTTTGTTTCACCGAGATATGATCTTCCTATACGAGTTATAGAGGAATTTCCCGCAAAGCTTACAGTAACGCCCCGCGGGGAAAAAGTTTTTGATATCGGGCAGAACATCTCAGGTATATTCAGGCTCCGTGTCCGTGGTAAAAAAGGGCAGAAGATACGGCTGCAGTTTGGAGAAGTCCTTCAGGACGGCTGTTTTTACAGAGACAACTTAAGGAGTGCAAAAGCAGAATATGTCTATATCAGCGACGGAAACGAGAAGACTCTGGTACCTCATTTCACGTTTTACGGATACAGATATATAAACATCGAGGGATATTCTGACGTAAAAGAAGAGGATATCACTGCGCTGGCATGCACGACGGATCTTTCGGAAACGGGAAAGATCACCTGCGGACGTCCGCTCGTACAGCAGCTCATCTCCAATGTCAACTGGGGAAGACGCGACAATTTCCTTGATGTTCCGACCGACTGCCCTCAAAGAGACGAGCGCATGGGCTGGACCGGCGACGCTCAGGTGTTTTCCGCGACGGCTTCTTATCTTACGGACAGTTACCCGTTTTACAGAAAATATCTGCATGACATGTATCTTGAACAGACTCATCACAATGGGGGCGTACCGCATACGGTCCCTTCGTTCGGCATGGATGCGGGTTCATCTGTCTGGGGTGATGCGGCGACCATCATACCGTGGAATGTTTACAGGTTTTCAGGTGACGAGACCATCATCAGGGAACAGTACGATTCGATGCGCGGCTGGGTTGACTTTATGACCTCCGCGGACGGAGAGGATGCAGGGTGGCGCAGGACCTTCCACTACGGTGACTGGCTTTCGCTTGACGTTCCGCATGCCGCGGCGGATCAGTGCTTCGGTGCGACAGATGTCGGCTTCATCGCTGACGTTTACTATATGTACAGCTCGGAACTTGTAGCGGATGCGGCAAAAATGCTTGGAAAGAAAGAGGATGAAGAAACTTATCGGACCCTTTCGGAAAAGATAAGAAAAAGGATACTTGATGAGTACTATTCTCCGAACGGGCGCTGCTGCTGCGATACGCAGACGGGACTTGTGCTTTCGCTGATCCATGGACTCGGGAACAGAGAAAAAGCGGCGGAAAGGCTTAAGCGAAAGATAGAAGACAACCACGGAAAGCTTGACTGCGGCTTTGTCGGAGCGCCGCTCCTTTGCATCACGCTTTCTGAAAACGGTATGAGTGACATTGCCGCGCGTCTTCTTTTAAACGAAGAATATCCGGGATGGCTTTATGAAGTGAAACTCGGAGCGACGACCATCTGGGAACGCTGGAACAGTCTGGACGAGAGCGGACATATCTCGTCTACCGGGATGAACAGCCTGAACCACTATGCATATGGTTCCGTTCTTGAATGGATATTTGCTTATGCCGCAGGTCTCCGGCCCGTTGAAGCCGGATTTATGCGCACTTTGATCGCACCTTACCCGATAAAGGAGCTTGGATTCCTTAAATGCGAATACTTAAGTGCCGCAGGCCTTTGGAAGGTTTCATGGGAATTCGGGAATGACGGTGCCGTTCTATACAAGATCACCGTGCCTTTCGGCGCCGTGGCGGAGGTTTTGCTTCCGGGGCGTGAAAAAATGCGGTTGAAAACCGGAACATATGAATTTTGACATTATCCGGGACATTTTTTGACAGAGCGGATTGTGAAAATAATCCTTGTCATCAAAGAAAAAAATGTTTATAATGTCAGTAACGGGGTATTAGCGCAGTTGGGAGCGTGCCACACTGGCAGTGTGGAGGTCACGGGTTCGAATCCCGTATGCTCCAGACAATGATCCTGCTTTTCCGGTGAAAGGCAGGATTTTTTAAACCTTACGGAGAGTGGTGTATAATGGCAAAAAAGACCGGTACTTACGGAAGGATAAGAGAAAAGGTTTCTTATATCATCGAGGTGGGCTTTGCCGATGATTTCATAAGCCGCGCCTATGATGTGATGAATTTCTTTTTTATCGCGCTCAACCTTACCGTGAGCGTGATGCTGACTTTTTCAAATTTACAGGAAAGCTGTGGTAAGATCCTCGAGACGATCGAGGCGGTTACTGTGGCTTTTTTTGCATTTGACCTCATATTAAGGCTGTGGACCGCGGGATGTGTCTATTCAAAGAACAGCGAGCCTGTGGCGCTCCTTCGTTATATTTTCTCATTCAACGGCATCATCGATATTCTTTCGTGCGTTCCGTATTATCTGCCTTTCTTCTTCCCGAGCGGGATGGCGGCGTTCAGGATATTCCGCGTCATGAGGATATTCCGCATTTTCCGCGTGAATGCATATTTTGATTCGCTGAATGTCATCGGCGGGGTTATAAAGAACAAGGCGAAGCTCCTTCTTTCTTCCGTGTTTGTGATCCTTATGCTGATGCTCGCCGCAAGCCTTTGCATGTACAGTCTTGAACACAATGCACAGCCCGAGGCGTTTGACAATGCGCTGTCGGGAATGTGGTGGGCAGTGGCGTCGCTCCTCACCGTGGGATACGGTGACATCTATCCCATAACGGCGGCGGGAAAGATATTTGCGATGGCGATAACCATGCTCGGCGTGGGGCTTGTTGCCATCCCCACAGGTATCATCAGCGCGGGTTTTGTCGAACAGTACGAAAAAATGAAGAGCATGGCTGAAGAAGCCGCGGAGTCGGATCTTCATTTCATTCGTGTTAAGCTTGTAAAAACGGACAAATGGACCGGAAAAAAGATTATGGAACTGGGGCTTCCAAAGCATATCCTGATCGCTGCGGTGCTAAGAGGAGACGAAGTGATAGTGCCGAGGGGGGATATGGCACTTGAGGCGGGAGACGCTCTGATACTTGGCGTTGCGGGGGAAAAGGACAAGCTTGACCTGCAGCTTCGTGAGATCCATTTAAAAGCGCATCATGAGTGGAATGATGAGGAAATAAGGGATCTGGACATTTCGAGACAGGATTTCATCGTTATGGTGCGGCGTGACGGGAAAACACTGATGCCAAACGGTGATCTGAGGCTTAAAGAAGGAGATACGGTCTTTCTCTACAGTCGTAGAAAGCTTTTCAGGGAAAGGTGATATTCAGTACGGAAGGAGAAGGTTTATGTCAGAACAGGATGAGCTCAGAGAAAAGAAAAAGGATTATCCATACAGTATAAGGGATGTGCATATCAGTGACCCGTTCATCCTTGCCGACGAAAACAGCGGGATGTACTACACGTATGTGCAGTTTGTGGACAGGGAAAGATTTCCGGACGCAGTTTCCGATGAACCTTGTTTTTATGTATTAAAATCTCCCGATCTTGTGAACTGGTCGGTGCCAAAGATCTGCTTTAAGAAGGGCAATTTCTGGGCGGATAAGGATTATTGGGCTCCGGAATGTCATTTTTGGAGAGGGCGCTATTATATCATCTCGTCATTCAGGGCCGATGGAAAATACAGGGGATGCCAGTGTCTTGTGGCGGACAGTCCGGAGGGGCCGTTTTCTCCTGTCGGGGACGGGCCGGTGACTCCTCATGGGTGGCACTGCCTTGACGGTACGCTCTATGTGGAAAAAGACGGCTCGCCGTGGATGGTATTTTGTCATGAGTGGATGCAGGTCTACGACGGGCAGGTATGCGCGATAAAGCTCAGTGACGACCTATCGACTGCGGTGTCTGAGCCGGAGATATTGTTTAGGGCTTCTGATGCGCCTTGGCGTGGGACTATGAAGTCCGGCGGTTCTCTTGTGACTGACGGGCCTTTTCTCTACAGGATGAAGTCGGGTGCGCTCATCATGCTGTGGTCGAGTTTTTCCGAAGAAGGTGGTTACACTGTAGGTACCGCGAGGTCTCTAAGCGGTACCGTGCACGGGCCGTGGAAGCAGGACGAGGTGCCGCTTTATGCTCTTGACGGCGGGCATGCGATGCTTTTTAACACGTTCTCGGGTAAGCTTATGATGTCGCTTCATTGTCCGAACATCCATCCGAAAAAGAGGATATTGCTGTTTGAGATGGAGGAGCGTGGGGACAGGCTTGCGATAAGGAATGAGGTTACGGGAAACTGGTATGATGGGGCCGGAGGGACCGCGGAGCGGTGGAGATACAGAGTGAAGTGCGAGGAGGAGATACTGGTGTAGAGCGGGCCGGGGCTCGGTAGAATATGCTTTGGAGGTACGGCATGTTAAGCATGCATACAAAGTGATCGACATGTGTCAGGAGAGTTTGACGGGGTGCCGAAGCGGTCTGTAACCTCGTCCGCATTTATTTGGGGAATACATTGGAGACAGAGGAATCTAGACATTTCAGTATGTTTTATTGATGCCTTCATTGCCTGTAATCTCGTCCGCATTTGGTCTCCCTCGTGGAATACGGTGTGTAGGTAAGTATACAGTTGTTACCACTCGGTCAAAGAATGCTCCCGAGATTCAGGCAACTCAGGCATCTGAAAATATGATGTTTAAATGCAATTATTTGATCTGATTTGCATTCCGCAATGAAATGCTCCCGAGGTACAGACCTGCTTCGGCAATCAAGACAAAGCCTGATCAGAACGGAAATGCACTTTGTACGCATGCTTGCACAAGCCTTTACCTCGAATGCATTTGTCTCACTCGCTTGGGGAGTGTAGTGGGGGCGGAGGTGGTGGTGTATGGAAAGCAGGGGATTAGCAAATAGGTGATCGTGTAACGTTTTTCCCAAAAAGGAGGCAGATATGTTTGAACACATTGGGGCTAAAATCAAGAAAATCGTAAAAATCTTTTTTGTGCTTTGGAGTATTGTTGGGGCTTTTGTAATAGGGTATTACTTAGCTGCTCGCTATAATACTCTCCGCTATTTCTCAAATTCAGAGGTACGATTGATAGCGGGAAGTATTCTTGCTTTTGTTATAAGTACTGTCGCCTGGATTTTGGTAGTATGGCTTTCAAGTTTACTTGTATATGGTTTTGGAGAGCTGATCGATCGTGCAGAGTCTATAGACAAACAGTTGAAAATGAGGAACAAAGCAGAATATGTTTCTGAGGAAGATATAACTGATACTGTTCACCTGATCCAATGTCCAAAATGCGGATCTGCAGAGGATTCAAGGCATTATTATTGTCAAAAGTGTGGTTGTATTTTGAAGGAAAGATAACAGAGGACGCAACAAGTTTTTACGGAGGTTTTCTATGTCTTTTACAAGCTGGGCTATACGCAGGAGTTTTAAGAAGAATGATGACAAGCGGGATGCGGGGCTTAAGACTCCGGAGAATGTGGAGCGGTTTAACGATCTGAGTTATGGGCGGTATGGAAAATGGAATAAGCTGGATGTATACAGGCCGAAGGGGGTCACGGGGAAACTGCCGGTGATCGTGAGTGTGCATGGTGGTGGCTGGGTATATGGTGACAAGGAGCGGTATCAGTATTACTGCATGAGTCTTGTGGAACATGGATTTGCTGTGGTGAATTTTACGTACAGGCTTGCTCCGGAGTTTAAGTATCCTGCGCCAGTCGAGGACACGGTGAATGTGTTTAAATGGATATTGGACCGTGAAAATGCGGAAAAGTACGGGTTTGACGTGGATCACATCTTTGCGGTGGGAGACAGTGCGGGGGGTCATCTTCTTGGGCTGTATTGCTGTCTCTGCACTGATGAGGGATACGGGAAGACTTTGGATATTAAGGCGCCTGAGGGTGGATGCCCAAAGGCAGTGGGGCTTAATTGCGGTGTTTACAGGATAGAGTTGAAGAATGGGCGTGACAAGCTGATGGCGGATTTCCTTCCGAAGAAGGGAACTGAGGAGGAATGCAGGCTTATCAGTGTCACTGAGCATGTAAACAAGGATTTTCCGCCTGCATTTGTGATGACGGCGGAAGGGGATTTTCTTGCCAAACAGGCAAAGGAATTTGTAAAACTTTTACAGGACAAAAATGTAAAAGCGGAGTATCATTATTACGGAGACAAGGATCATGTTCTGGGACACGTGTTCCACTGCAACATGAGGCTTACGGAAGCAAAGATCTGCAATAAGGATGAATGTGATTTCTTTAAGGGATTTTTGAGATAAAAAAGGAGGATGTGTATGAAGACAAGACCTGAGCCGGGAACGGGCGGAAACATGTATGTGCCTTATGAAAAGAGAGACGGGGCTGAATCTGTCGTGTTTTTTACAAGGGATCTTTCGGAAGAAGGCATGAAAAAGATCTATGATCGTGTGGGATCGGTGCTCACGGGAAAAGTGGCGGTAAAGCTCCACACGGGTGAGGCACAGGGTCCGAACTTCCTTCCGAGGCCGTGGGTAAAGGAACTTCTGGGATCGAGATTACCTGAGTCTACAATTGTAGAAACAAATACTTACTATGAGGGCAGCCGTTATACAACTGAAGAACACAGGAAAACTCTTGAGATAAACGGATGGACGTTTTGCCCTGTGGACATCACGGACGAGCATGGAGTTGCGACGCTTCCTGTAAAGAACGGCAAATGGTTTGAAGAGATGCATGTGGGAAAAGGGCTTCTGGATTATGATTCGCTTCTTGTCCTCACGCATTTTAAGGGTCATACCATGGGCGGTTTTGGCGGGAGCAACAAGAACATAGGCATAGGCTGCGCTGACGGTCGTGTGGGGAAAAAAGAGATCCATACACCTGCGGGAACTGACGATATGTGGGGCATCTCCGAAGAGGAATTCATGGAAAGGATGACGGAGAGCGCAAAATCCGTTGTGGATCATTTTGCGCCGCGCATCTGTTTTATCAATACAATGCGCAATATGTCGGTATCCTGCGACTGTGAAGGTTCCGAAGCGGAGCCTGTTGTAACGCCCGATATAGGCATACTTGCGTCGCTCGATATCCTGGCTGTCGACAACGCATGCATAGACATGATCTACAATCTTCCTGAAAACGGCGGAAAGGCGCTGATCAAGCGTGTTGAAAGCCGTCACGGGTTAAGGCAGCTGAGCTACATGAAAGAGCTCGGTATGGGAAATGACAGGTATCACCTTATCGACATAGATAACGGTGACAAGGTGATAACTGCCGCGGAAGCCGTAAAAGACATCGAACCCGGCTGGAGACCTGATAAATACAATGTTTTCTGGGGAAGAAACAAAAGGGCATAAAAATAAGCATGATAAAAGGCGCGTGGGACATCACCATCTCACGCGCCATCTTTCCTTAAGCGTTTCTATGGGTTCAAGATGAGGGATCTTCACATGATCCTTTCCGCTCACAGAAACGCTTTTGCTTTTTTTTCTTTTTCACGAAGTTCGTTAAGATACTTTAAAAACAGTTCCTCATCCACGGGAAGATCTGTCCACGAATCGGTCCATGCCGAGAGATATGCGGCATTTGAAAGAGAAAGCGAGTTGATGCCTTCTTCGCCGCGCGCGATGAGGGGCGCGCCGTCAAGTATCGCATCCGCAAAGTTGTTTAAAAGGATGGGGTGTCCGTCGGGCTCGGGAGCGGTAAATTCTTCATACTCCGTTTCGGGAGTGGCAAACCCTTCGGGGCAGGTAAAACAAAATTCTCTTTCCGGGGTTTTCAGCTTTGTCCATTTTAACGTTGCGTTTTCAAGGACGATCTTTCCTTTGTCTCCTGTGATCTCAAGACGGTTCGTGCCGGGAGCTTCACCTGTGGAAGTGATGAACGCTGCTGTGGCGCCGTTTTCATATTCCGCATGTATGGTCACATCGTCTTCGACGAGGATTTTGTGGTATTTTCCGAAGGAGCAGAACGCGCGGATCCTTTTCGGCATTCCGAATATCCACTGCCAGAGATCGAGATTGTGGGGCGCCTGGTTAAGGAGCACGCCTCCGCCTTCGCCGTCCCAAGTCGCGCGCCATGTTCCGGAATCGTAATAGCTCTGTGTCCTGTACCAGTTGGTTATGATCCAGACCATGCGCTTGGGTTCACCAAGAAGCCCTGTCTGTACGATCTCTTTTGCTTTTTGATAGATCGGGTTAGCACGCTGGTTGAACATGATGGAAAATACGACACCTGCGTTCTTTGCGGCCTCATTCATCTCGCGGACCTGCCTGGTGTATACGCCCGCAGGCTTTTCTGTCATCACGTGTATTCCCCTTTTAAAGCTTTCCGTCGCAATGGTGGGGTGATCGTAATGTGGTACGGCTATCAGCACGGCGTCGACCAGACCGCTGTCAAGAAGAGCGTTCGCATTGTCAAAGGGCTTTGCGGTGGGGCAGAGGACCTTTGCTCTTTCAAGTTTTTCGGGCGCGATATCGGCAAAAGCGGTGACCTCTATCCTGGGACACTGACCGTCCAGTATGCTTCTTAGGTGCTCTGTGCCCATGTTTCCCATTCCTATTATCCCAAGTCTTATCTTATCCATGTCGTACCTCTTATTCTGTAAACTATATGATCTCTTTTAATGCATCTACGGCCGCTTTAAAAGCAGTAAATGAGTCAGGGTAGGTGTAGGAACCTATGCCGCTCTTTTTATCCGCTTCAAGGTTTTCAAGTCCCTGAAATACTGTGAGATGAGGCTCTACAGTAAGTACCCGGCCCTTGTATTCCGAAAGGATCTTTTTGAGATTCCCGATGCCTTTTCCCGCAGGCACCACAAACCCCGAGGCTTCTGCATCTTTGATATGCATATACTCGACATAAGTTTTTAACTGTTCCCATGCCTCAAGCGTGTCCTGACCGGTCTGCACGAAATTTGCGGGATCGAAGATCGCTCTGAGCTCCGGGAAGGTCTCATGTATCTCAACGCATCTCTTGGAAATGTCTCCGTAGATGTCTTTTTCATTTTCGTGGCAGAGCAGGATGCCGCTTCCTTCCGCGGCTCTTATGAATTTGTGAAGTCTTTCGCATACTTCGGAAAAACGTCCCGAAGCATTGTAAAAGCTGAAAAGCCTTAAGTGATCTGCGCCAAGTATCTCAGCAGTTTCGAGGCTTTTTTTGAATTTCTCGAGATGCGGCGAAAAATCCTCGTCGAGCCCTATCTTTCCGTAAGGGGATCCCAAAGACCAGACGTAAAGGCCTTCCGCTTCAAGCGCTTTTCGGATCTCTTTTGCTTTTGCGGCAGATATATCTGCGATGTTCTCGCCGTCCACACCACGGATCTCAAGGCAGGATATGCCGTTTTCCTTCATTGCCTTGATCTGCCCGGAAAGACTTGGCGAGGCTTCATCGGCAAAGGCTGCAAGTACAAAACTCATGAACGTTTCTCCTTCGTTTTATTCTTTATGTCCATCTTACCATGAACTGATTTGCATTAAAATTGTAAATATTAGCAAAAGTATTGCAAATGTGCGCACGGTGATATAAACTTAATGACCATAAAGGCTTTGCAATAATATGTGAGCAAAAGACAAAAAGGAGCGCGAGATGAACATATTCAGGGAAAAGGAAGCGGACGGTATATATACCAGATATGTGAAAGAAGACGAGACAAAGGCTTCGGGCTATGAAATGCATATCCACGAAAGATGCGAGTTGTACTATTTTCTGGACGGAAAAGCAAGCTATATGGTAGAGGGGACCGAATACCCGTTAAAACGCGGAGATATGCTCCTTATGCGCCCGGGGGAGGCTCATTGTGTGCGGATACTTGAAAATGGAGGTTATGAACGGTATGCGGTAAATTTCCCGGTGGACATTTTTGATGCGATCGACCCCGAAAGAAGACTCATGAAACCGTTTTTTGACAGAAAACTGGGAGTCGGAAACCACTATGAAAATCCTGAAGGAGAGGCATTATTCGGCAGGATGTGCGATACCTTTTCCGACGATTACGAAAGATCCATCATTGTCTATACGTCCATCCTCGAGATCATGACATCACTTCCTTCGAAAAAGAGCGTAAGACACGACAAAACCAAAGAAAACACAGGGCTTTCGGAAAGCATTTTGAAATATGTGAATGACAATCTTTATTCCGATATTTCGCTTTCGGACATAGCGGCTCATTTTTTTATGAGCATATCACAGCTCGGAAGAGTGTTCAGACAGGCAACGGGAGCGCCGCCCTGGGAATATATCACAGCCAAAAGGATGATATACGCAAAAGAACTCATAGATTCCGGGATGTATGCGCAGGAAGCGGCGCTGAAATGCGGATTTAAGGACTATTCGTCTTTTTACAGAGCCTATGTAAAGCGCTACGATAAAAGCCCGAAGAGCAGGAAATGACCGTAAATACTTCGTTTTTCCTCAGTGGTTAAAATATTCCCATGAATCATAAATATTTACGATTTTCATTTGAACCGTCCGAAAATATAATAAAAAGCGTAACAAGTGTTCAACACTTACATTTACAGAGGAGGTACAAAATGAAAAAACGTATTTTGGCGGTTTTATTGGTTATGGTGTTCGCAATTTCCTGTCTCACGGCTTGCGGCAAGAAGGAGTCGGGTCCTTTAAAGCTCGTGTACGCTGAGGTTAACCCTCAGGACACCATCGTAGGTCAGGTTGCTGCGGATTTCAAATCAAAGGTTGAGGAACTTTCCAAGGGACAGATCATCATTGACGTACAGTACAGCGGTGTTCTCGGATCCGAGAACGATGTGCTTGACGCAATGCTCGCAGGAGCAGGTTCTGCGGATATCTCGAGAATTTCCGCATTCTCGCTCACATCTTACGGCGCACAGAAGTCAGTCCTTCTTTCGCTCCCTTACACATTTGAGTCGAGAGATCACTTCTGGAATTTTGCTACAAGCTCACTTGCAGACGAATTCCTTAACGAGTCCTATGACAAGGGACTTGGCGTAAAGGGCCTTTTCTACGGCGAAGAGGGCTTCCGTCATTTCTTCACAAAGACTCCCGTAAATTCCATCGGAGATCTTGCAGGCATGAAGCTCAGAGTTTCCAACGACCCTGTAATGAACGGCCTTGTAAAGGGTCTCGGTGCATCTCCCACGGTCGTAGCGTTCGGCGAACTTTATTCAGCCATCTCTTCCGGCGTTGTTGACGGCGCAGAGCAGCCTATCGCAAACTACAAGTCAAACTCTTTCCCCGAAGTTGCAAACAATATGATCCTTGACGGCCACACACTCGGCGCGATCGAGATCGTGGTTGCTTCAAAGGTTTGGGATACTCTTACAAAAGAGCAGCAGAACATCCTCATCGAAGCAGGTAAGTATGCTCAGCAGAACAACAAGGCAAATTCCCAGAAGAAAGAGGATGAGGTCCTTAAGGAACTCAAAGCTAACGGATGCAACATCGTAGACGTTACCGATCCTACTCCTTGGCAGAACGCTGTTAAGGACGTTGTCGCCGAAAACACAAAGGGCTTGGAAGATCTGTACCAGAAGATCTTATCCTACAAGTAATCGGTCACGGAATGTTAAAGGCGCATGGATACATTTATCATGCGCCTTTATTGAATGGAGATGTGTATGAAGGGAATCCTTACCTCTTTGGACAGGCTGAAACCCATTTACGACGTCGTATACCAGGTGGTTCTGTTTGTCTGCAAGATATTGCTGATCGGTGACATCCTGATCACGAGTCTTGCCGTTTTGGGGCGTTTCGTCCCGTTTATCCCCGATCCCGCGTGGACGGAAGAAGTGGTGCTCACATTGATGGCCTATATGGCGGTGCTTTCCGCAGCTCTTGCTATAAGAAAAGGCACGCATATCAGGATGACATCATTTGACAAATATATATCCAAAAAAGTGCTGGATGTGCTCGACCTGATCGCTGATATCGCGGTCCTCGCGTTCGGCATCGTGATGCTGATCGTCGGATGGAAATACGCAGCCGCGATCGGCGCAAAAGGAACTTACATAAGTATGCCCGCCGTATCCAAGTTCTGGATGTATTTCCCTGTTCCTCTGGCGGGACTCGCTATGGTCATTTTTGAACTGGAAGCGATCTACAGACAGATCGTCAAGATGACCGGAAAGGAGGAAAAAAATGAGCGCTGATACCATTGCGATCATCATCCTTCTTGGTTCATTCCTTCTGATGATCGTCCTGAGATTCCCCATCGCTTATGCCGTGGGCATTTCATCGATACTTTGTTTCCTCTACCGTGGAATCCCCATCACAACGGTGTGCCAGCAGATGGTAAAAGGAATAAATTCCTTTTCGCTCATGGCGGTGCCGTTCTTTATCACGATGGGCGTGCTCATGGGCACGGGAGGCATATCGGAAAAACTGATCGCGCTTGCCAATACCTGCGTAGGCTGGATGACAGGCGGAATGGCGATGGTGAACATCGTTGCTTCATACTTTTTCGGCGGCATTTCAGGTTCCGCCGCAGCTGATACATCATCGCTCGGAAGCATCCTGATCCCCATGATGGTGGAACAGGGCTATGATGACGATTTTTCAACGGCTGTCACGATAACCTCGTCCTGTGAAGGACTTCTTGTGCCTCCGAGCCACAATATGGTAATCTATGCCATGGCGGCAGGCGGCGTTTCCGTAGGAAGTCTTTTCCTTGCTGGATACATTCCCGGAGCCATCCTTGCAATCACGCTGATGGTGGGTTCCTTTATCATTTCAAAGAAAAGGCATTACCCAAAGGGAGACAAGTTTTCCTTCGTTGCGCTTTTAAAGCAGCTCTTAAAGTCCTTCTGGGCGCTCGCTGCGGTCATCATCGTTGTTGTGGGAGTCGTAGGCGGAGCATTTACCGCTACGGAATCCGCAGCCATCGCAGTTATCTATTCACTGATCGTCAGTGTCTTCATCTACAGAGGACTTACATGGAAGGGAGTATGGAAAGCGCTTGAAAAGTGCGTTGACACACTTGCACTCGTGCTCATCCTGATCTCCACATCCTGCGCGTTCGGTTACTGCCTCACAACGCTCCATGTTCCGGATCTTGCGGCAAAAGCGATAATCGGCATAACCGACAACAGGATCGTCATAATGCTGCTCATAAACCTCATACTTCTTTTCCTTGGCTGCATCATGGATATGTCGCCCATCATCCTTATCGCGACACCCATCCTTCTTCCTATTGCGACCAGAATGGGCATCGACCCGGTACAGTTCGGTATCATCATGGTACTTAACTGCGGAATAGGTCTTCTAACGCCTCCCGTGGGAGCCGTCCTCTTTATCGGTTCCGCGGTCGGAAAAGTCAAGATGGAACGAGTGGTAAAAGCAACGATACCTTTTTATCTTTGCATGATAATCACGCTTCTCCTCATCACGTTCATACCGGAGATATGCATGCTCCTTCCCAACCTGTTCATGAAATAAAACATATCCCGCACAGAGTAAATTCTTGTTGCTCTGTGCGGGGTAAAAATAGTAAAATAAACCTGTACGGAAAGGAAGATCGATATGGAATACAGATTTCAGGTAAAAGCCACGGCGTGGGATTTTTTCATGATGTCCATGAAACGCATATATAAGTCGCCTCTCGGAGTGTGCAACATTGTGTTCTTTGTGGCGGCCGTGCTTTTGACGCTGAAATTTTATCAGAACGCAGGCCCTTTGGGACAGCCTCTCATGATCATAATGTGCCTTCTGATCCCTGCCGTACAGCCCATTGGAACATACTTTAAGGCAAAGAGCTATGCGCTCGCGATCCCTGAAGGACTCACTCTTGAAGCGGGTGACAGAGGGATCAGAGTGGAAGCCGGAGAACGATCCGAGGATATCGGATGGAAAAAGGTCAGCAGAGCGATCGATACCGGCGAATGCGTTATCCTTAAGCTTTCCCAGGGGACGGGCTATTTTCTGTTCAACAGAGTGCTCGGTGAGAAGAAAAAAGAATTTATCGAATATGTGAACGGGAAAACAGGAAACTGAAATGGCAAAGACCGTCAGCAAAAAGCATTGGAGCAGGATGATAAAAGCCGGGTGGAGCGAAAGATCCATGAAAGAAAAGATCGCCACCTTGGTTTTTATTGTTTTTGCGATCATCTTTATGACGGTGCTTCTGGATATCTGGACGATCAAGATATCACTGTGGGATTTCAGATATTCACTGCAGAGCAATGAACTTGTGGGATCGCTCCTCGAAGCCGTGGAGCTTGAATCCGAAGGCTTCCAGGATCTTACAAAGGGAGACATATCAGAAAAGGATTTCAAGTCCCTGATGAATGTGACCGACAAAGCGATCCACGGACTGCAGACGGACTACAACATGATCGGTGAGGAAAGGCTCGCCTGGACACAGAAAACGGAACGCGCATTCAGGATTTACAGAAAAGAATGCGGTGAATTTCTTCTGATGGATCCGGCCGTTCCTGAATATCTTGTAAAAGAGTATGAGATATTCCGTATGCAGGATTACTTAAAAAACTACGGGAGCACGCTCATGTCACTCACGAGTAAGGCCGTGAATGACTTTTACAAACAACGTTTTCCACTTTTGTTCTTTTTCCCGGCCGTCATCTTTACCGCAGCCGTGGTAATGATAATCGTTGTGGCAAGGACATCGAGAGCCATGAGAAAAAGCTTTGTGGAGCCTATTGAAAAGCTCGCGGACGCTTCAAGAAAGATAGCGGCGAACGACCTTTCGGTGGACGATGTCGTAGTGGACAACAAGGACGAGATAGGTGACCTTGTCCACGCTTTCAACAAGATGAAATTTGCAACATCAAAATATATCAGAACTCTTGAAGAAAACAGAGTCGCGCTTGACCGCCTCCATGCTCAGGAACTCGAAAAGATCGATGCCGAGAACCGCCTTGTGAGGATGCGGTACAAAGCGCTGAGAAACCAGATAAATCCTCACTTCCTATTCAACACCCTCTGTGTGATAAGCGGAATGGCAAAGCTTGAAGACGCGGGGACCACAGACAGGATGATAAATGCTCTGAGCTCGCTCCTCAGATATATCTTAAGGACCGAAGAAAATGAGATAAGCCTTGAACAGGAACTTTCGATGATCAGGGACTATATGTATCTTCAGGAGATGCGTTTCGGAGAACGGATAAAATGTGTTATCGACTGTGATGAAGCACTCTGCAGGGCGGGAGTCCCGACCTTTGTGATACAGCCGATAGTTGAAAACAGCATAATACACGGCCTCGCGAAAAAAGAAGAGGGCGGTTTTATCAGGATACATGTGTTTTTGGGAGAAGAAAAAAACACTCTGAATGTTATGATCTCGGATACGGGCGTCGGCATCGCAAAAGACAGACTGTCCGTTATCCGGAAGGAACTTTCCGATAACGATGAAGAAGCAAGCAAGATCGGACTCAGCAATATATACGGAAGACTGAAGCTTTTGTATGACAGTCCGGAATTTGAGATAGACAGCATCGAAGGGGAAGGCACTGTAGTGAAGTTCACGATACCTTTTCATGAAATGACATAAAGGAGTGCCATGGTAAGGATCATTGTTGCCGACGACGAGCCTATCGAAAAGGCAGTCGTAAAAAAAATACTTGAAGGCGCGTTCGGTCAGGATGTGGAGGTCTTTCCCGCCTGCAACGGAAGAGAAGCGGTGGATATCTGGCGTGAAAAGAAATGCAACATCGCAGTGCTTGACATTTCGATGCCCGGCATAAACGGACTTGAAGCCGCCGAGATGATAAGGAATGAGGATGATGCCTGCGTTATCATCTTTCTCACCGCTTTTGACGAGTTTGACTACGCCAGAAAAGCGATAAGAGTACATGCTCTGGACTATCTGTTAAAGCCGGTCGGTGAAAAGGAACTGGTGACGGTCCTTGAAGAAGCCATAAGGATCGCTGAGAACGGCGGAAAAAGAAAAGAGTCCGCGCCTATGGAGATCCCGTGCAGGGAGGAGATATCTTCGGTAAGACAGGCTGCGATCAAAAAGCTGATCGCGGGATACATAGAAGACAATTACATAAGGGACATCTCACTTTCGGACGCAGCCTGCGCGCTGAACTATTCGGACCCTTATTTCTGCAAGATATTCAAAGACTGCTTCGGAAAGAGTTTTGTATTATATCTCACGGAACTCAGAGTAGAAAAATCAAAGGAACTCCTGAATGATATCACTGTGAACGTAAAGGATATAAGTGCGAAAGTGGGATTCAGGGATTCAAATTATTACACGAAAGTATTTAAGCGAATGGAAGGGATGACTCCCACAGAATACAGGATCATCCGAGGGATCATATGAAGCACAGAAGACTTGTTTTCGCGGCAATTGCTGTATTATGCATATCTGTTGCGGTCATAGTTTCGGTGAAGCTCTTTGCCAAAGAGCCCGAACCGGAATTTGTGTTTACGTATGCCGAAAACCAGTCTGACGGATATCCCACTTCCATGGGCGCCTACCGCTTTGCGGAGCTTGTAAAAGAACGCAGCGGCGGAAGGATAAGGATAATCGTTTATACCTCGGCGAAGCTTGGACGTGAAGCTGAAGTCATTGAGCAAATGCAGTACGGGGGCGTTGATTTCACAAGAGTTTCGCTTTCACAGCTCGCCGAGTTTTTTCCTGAGATGAATGTCCTTCAGATGCCTTATCTTTACGATGACGCGGATCACATGTGGTCTGTGCTTGAGGGAGAGATAGGGGACTATTTCCTGGATGCCATAAAGTCCATCGACCTTTGCGGACTTTCCTGGTACGAATCGGGTGCGAGAAATTTTTACACATCTGCAAGGCCCGTGAACAAGCTCTCCGACCTGAAAGGACTGAAGATCCGCGTGCAGCAGTCGGATCTGATGGTGGACATGGTGAACGCGCTCGGCGCCGAAGCCGTGCCTTTAAGCTATGAAGAGGTTTATTCCGCACTCGAACTCGGGACCATCGACGGTGCTGAGAACAACTGGCCTTCATACGAAGATACGGATCACTACAAGGTCGCAAAGTATTTCTGCGAAGACGAACATACAAGAGTTCCCGAGATGCAGCTTTGTTCCCTTCACACATGGAATCTTCTGTCGGAAGCAGACAAACAGATGATACGTGAATGCGCGCTTGAATCCTCTCAGTATGAACGGGAAATGTGGAAAGAAAGAGTGGAGAGCTCGCGTGAGACCGCGCTTTCAAACGGTGTTGTCGTGACCACTCTTACACAGCGCGACACGGAAAGGATCCGGGCCCTCATGCAGCCGATTTATGAAAAATACTGCGGCGACAATATGGATATCCTTGAAAAGATAAGGAAAAAATAACCCGGATACACATTATTGTAATTGAAAAAAAGGCTCGGTTAGTATATAATACACCGAGTCTATTTTAGTAATAAGGAGAATGAAACAACATGAAACTCGGCATTGTCGGACTTCCGAACGTCGGAAAGAGCACACTTTTCAATTCGCTTACAAAGGCAGGAGCGGAGATCGCAAACTATCCGTTCTGCACCATAGATCCCAATGTCGGCATCGTTGCGGTGCCCGACAAGAGACTGGACGTACTCACAAAGATGTACGATTCCGAAAAGACCACACCCGCAACGGTTGAATTTGTTGATATCGCGGGACTTGTAAAGGGCGCGTCAAAGGGTGAGGGACTCGGAAACCAGTTCCTTGCAAATATCCGTGAGGTGGACGCCATCGTTCACGTGGTGCGCTGCTTTGATGACGAAAACATCATACACGTTGAGGGTTCCGTAGATCCCGGAAGAGACATTGATACGATAAATCTTGAGCTCATCTTTTCCGACCTTGAAGTGCTTGAAAGACGCTACAGCAAGGTGGCGAGGATGGCACAGATGGACAAGGCCGCGGGAAAAGAAACAGAGATGCTTAAGCGTCTTAAAGCCCATCTTGAGAACGGGAACCTCGCAAAAAGCTTTGCGCTTAATGATGAAGACGAGGAGGCATTTTTCTCTGAATACAATCTTCTCACCGCAAAGCCTGTGATCTATGCTGCAAATGTAAAAGAGGACGATCTTGCAAATGACGGCGCAGACAACGCATATGTAAAGAAGGTGCGCGAGATTGCTGCAAAAGAGGGCTCGGAAGTGTTTGTGATCTGCGCTCAGATCGAAAAGGAAATGAGCGAGCTTTCTGATGAAGACAGGGAGATGTTCTTTGAAGATCTCGGCATCAAGGAGAGTGGTCTTGAAAGGCTGATAAAGGCAAGTTATTCGACTCTAGGCCTTATGAGTTATCTCACCGCGGGGCCTAAGGAAACGAGGGCCTGGACGATAAAGAAGGGCACAAAGGCGCCTCAGGCTGCGGGAAAGATCCATTCAGATTTTGAGCGTGGATTTATCCGCGCGGAGATCGTTTCTTACGATCAGCTCATCGAATGCGGTTCGATGAATGCGGCAAAGGAGAAGGGGCTTGTGCGCTCGGAAGGAAAAGAGTATGTCATCCAGGATGGGGATATAGTGCTTTTCAGGTTTAATGTGTGATACGCTCCCGGGGTGTGGGCTTCAGGAGTTATTACCGGGCTGTGGCCGATGTTACGCAAAACCGCGACCTCGTAAGCATTTGGTCTCCCTCATGGCAGGAATGCCTCCGCTAAGCCGAAGGCTATGAGCCATTCGGTCAAAGAATGCTTACGAGGGCAGTTTCGCTTCACATCTGCCACAGCCCGTCCATTACTGTCAGAAGACTTTTGGTCGCTTAGGGAAAAGTGAAAAAAAGTATTGACATATACAAGTAAGGAGGTAATCATCTTGACAGACAGGCTATCCTTCTGTAGATAAGCCGTGGTTGAAGTATTATTCTATGGACGGGATTAATAAGTAGTGTCCGTATTGGGGTAGCCTTATATAATGGATTCGTGGTATAATTTTTTGTTATTTCACATGATTGAGGATTGGGAATGAGAAATATTGATACCGTAATATTTGATATGGATGGGACTGTTCTGGATACACTTGATGACCTGACGGTCTCCGTGAATTATGTGCTTGAAAAATATGGTATGCCGGGGCATACTCGCGATGAATACAGGAAGTTTTTCGGGAATGGCATACGATATGCTCTTTCTTGTGCCGTTACGGCAGGAACGGGAGAAGGCGTAATTGATGAGATGTTACCGCTTTTTAAAGAGCACTATAATGAGCACTGCCTGGATAGAACAAGGCCTTATGATGGCATATTGGAACTGATGAAGAGACTGAAGGTGATCGGATACAAGATGGCTATTGTGTCCAACAAGATAGATTCTGCGGTAAAGGAGCTGAACAACAGGTTCTTTTCTGAATACGTGGATGTGGCTATCGGTGAGAAAGCCGGGATCATGAGAAAACCGGCTCCGGATACAGTGATTGCCGCCCTTAAAGAACTTGGAAGTCGGAAGGAAAATGCGGTTTATGTGGGTGACTCAGAAGTGGATTATCAGACCGCATGCAATTCTGAATTACCATGCATATCTGTATTATGGGGCTTTAGAGACAGGGCTTTCCTTATGGAAAATGGGGCTTCGATTTTTGCGGAATCACCGGATGAAGTCTTTTATATTTTGGCTTCCGATAAGATATGAGGTGTAACAGGTTATGTTATTATCCGGAGGAAGAACCCGATGTGATATTCCGTAGCATTTGGGTTAGAAAGTTATTTTCCAAGACCTGCACGAAGCGAATGCCAAGAGTGGTACAACAAACCCTTGACAATTAGCAACAGGTGTGGCTTGGTGGTACTTTGTATATTCGTTTCCGGCCAAATAGGGCGGGGGCAGGAAAACGCTTTTTTTTTACTTTATAAAAGATGGAAAGTATACTTGACATTTTGAAAAGACGGTGGTATATTCCATGTAAAGTTAACTTGTCATTTTTGGACGCGCGGTTATGTACGAAAAAGAGAGGCCTGAACGCATTTACAGGGTTTCAGGGGGTGAAGGCAGAAAGTGAAAAATATTCTTGAAAAACTGAGAAAGGAACGAGGGATCAAGCAGGAAGATCTTGCGGACATACTTGAAGTCTCAAGGCAGACGATCAGCTCTCTGGAAAAAGGGCGGTACAATCCGTCAATCCAGCTTGCGTTCAAGATCGCGCGTTTTTTTGACCTGAAGATCGAAGATATTTTTATCTACGAGGAGGAAAGTGATGAATAGAAAAAAGTATAAAGGATTGGGAATCGTTTTAGTGGTCGTAGCTATTTTACAGTTTCTCGTGCTTGGGTGTATAGTCAGGAAACTTACCGGCGCTCAATGGTTGGAGACTGCGAGCGAGATTGTGATGTGCGCATTGCTGAGCGGTGGCATAGGGATGATCTTCAGGGCCAGGGATGATAAAAGCTATAAGAAATCGATGATCGAAGAAAATGATGAGAGAAACAAGCTTCTAAATCTTAAGGCTTGTACAGTGACATTGATCGTTGGATTTT
>JAEENL010000061.1 GCA_016283775.1 Lachnospiraceae bacterium
CCATGAAAAAGCCTGCTGACGGCCCGTCCACGGTCACGTTTTCCGGAGCATTTTCCGGGTGATATTCATATTCGAGAAGGTCTCCCAGATTTGTTTTTATGTTGTGAGTGTGGACATGGCATCCCTCGTCAACATCTTCGGTCACATGTCCGATGGGGCTTCCGTATTTTATCACGTTTTCACCGGCTTTCAGCGGCTTTACAGTGAATTTATGTCCGCGCTGTATGTCTTCTTTCAGCGTAACGGAATGTCCCACATCAGCCACGGTGCCTTTTTCAAGGTCTTTAAGCGCCACCGCGACATTGTCTTTTTCATTTATTACGATATATCCGATATTTTCCATTCATTTTCTCCATATGAACGTTAAAACCAGGTCCCGGACAGTCCTACGCAAAATACTGTTCCATTGCGGCTTTCATGCCGTTTTTACGGATGACGGAAAGGTATTCAGTGACCTTTTCTTCAACACCGGGAATCTTTGAAAGATCCTCGTCCCAGAAGGATGTTTCCGAAAGCACGGCATGAACATATTCACGTGTCTCTTTTCCGGAGTTATCCTTAAAGAATTCAAGCACCTTCATGTCGTCAAGGATATTGTATTCCTTGCCGTCTCTGTGTCCGATAAGCGCCTTGTCCCTGATCTCGCTTCCCGTATAGAAAGCAAGGAGCGAAGCGATGGAAAAAGCAAGATGCGAAGGGATTTCTTTTTTCTTTTCGATATAGCCCAGGAAGCTCGGCATGCAGCGCGCTTTCCATTTTGAAACGGAATTCAGCGAAATGGAAAGAAGCGCGTGTTTTACATAAGGATTGTCAAATCTCGAAAGCACAGCGGATGCGAATTCTTCGCACTCTTCCCTGGGCAGTGTGAGTGTCGGGATGATCTCGTCATGGATGGTGTTTTCTATAAACTTACGGATCATGGGATCGTTCATGCACTCAAGCACAATGTCGTTTCCCGCAAGGAATCCGGAAAGCACGAACGAAGTGTGCGCGCCGTTCAGAATGCGCACTTTTCTCTGCTTATAGGGGTGATGGTCCTTTGTGAAAATGACGGGAAGCCCTGCTTTGTCAAGCGGAAGCTCGCCGGAGATATCCTTGTCGCTCTCGATGACCCAGAGTGCAAAAGGCTCGGCGGTGACACAGAGTTCATCCTTGTAGCCCCACTCTTTCCAAAGGTCTTCTGCGGTATCTCTGGGATATCCCGTAACTATGCGGTCCACAAGGGTCTGAGTGAAAATGCATGCCTCTTTTACCCATTTTACGAAGCCTTCGGGCAGCTTCCAGTTTTCGCACTGCTTCAGCACGCATTCCTTAAGGTGCATTCCGTTGTCGTCGATCAGCTCAACGGGGAGCATCACAAGGCCTTTGTCGGGATCTCCTTTGAAATACTCATATCTCTCAAAAAGGAATTTTGTGAGTTTTCCGGGGAATGTATTGGGCGGGCAGAGTTCAAATCTGTCGCTCTCGTCATATACTATGCCGGCTTCCGTGGTGTTTGACACAACAAAACGGAGCGTGTCGACATGCGCGAGCGCGGTGTATTTTTCATATTCTTCATAGGTGCCGACTGCGTCGGAAACGCTCTTTATCATCCTGTTCTTTACGGTAGCCTCGCCGTTGTCGATGCCGCGAAGGGATACCGTATAAAGGCAGTCCTGGGCATGAAACCTCGACAGTTCACCGAACTCGATGGGCTTTATCAGCACGATGCTTCCGTCAAACATTCCCTTTTCGTTGGCGATGTCGATCATATAATCGACAAAGGCGCGCAGGAAATTGCCCTCTCCGAACTGGATCACTTTGATGGGGCGTTCCTGTTTTTTAACCATGTTTTTGTTCAAAAGTTCCATTGACCTTGCTCCCTTCGTTTTAGCGGGACATTGCGATAATATGCAGTACCCGAAGCACTTTTTTTATAATTTCAGTCACGTCGATGTAAGCGTTTACATAGCGATTTTAATACTGTTTTCAACGCTTGTCAACATTTTTGTGAAGACAACAAGATTTGATGAATTGTTGTTAAAAATAGTGCAATTTTTAACAAGTTTTCACTTGTAAAAAAATAAACGTTCCTGTATAATCTTGTTCAGATCATATGAGCGTTTTTACGCGAAGGTAATGCCATGCCAAACATTTACGATATTTCCGAGAGGTCCGGTGTCTCCATCGCCACGGTGTCCCGTGTGTTAAACGGAAGCCCGAAGGTTTCGGAAGCCACCAAAAACAAGGTCCTCGCCGTGATGGACGAGCTCGGCTACACACCGAACGTGTTTGCGAGAGGCCTGGGGCTCAACACCATGAACACGGTCGGCATCATGTGCTCCGACTCTTCCGACCCGTTCCTTGCAAATGCCGTCTACTACCTCGAGCAGAACCTGCGAAAGCACGGCTACGACTCTTTCCTGTGCTGTACGGGGTATGAACTTCAAAATAAAAAGAACTATCTCGAACTCATCCTCACAAAACGCGTGGACGGCCTGATTCTTGTGGGTTCAAGCCTCCTGGAGCCCAATGATGAGGACAATCTCTACATAAAAGAAGCAGCGTCCCATGTTCCCGTAATGCTGATGAACGGCGTGCTGAAAGGCGCAGGTATATACAGCGTGGTCTGCGATGATTGCGGCGCGGTGTCTTCCGTCACCGAAAGGCTCATAAAAAGCGGCCGGAAACGCATTCTGTATCTTTATACCGCCGAATCCGGATCCGGTCTTCAAAAACTCAAAGGCTACAAAGAAGCGCTTAAAGCAAACGGCATAAAATGCGATAAGGACCTCATCCGTCTCCTGCCGTGCGATATAGAAAACACAAGGCATCTGCTTTCCGGGCTTTACACATCGGGGCTCAGGTTCGATGCCGTCGTGTGCTCTGAAGACCGCCTTGCCGTCGGTGCCATCAAAGCCGCAAAAGATATGGGACTCTCGATCCCCGGCGATCTGCAGGTCGTTGGCTACAACAATTCACTGCTCGCGCTCTGCACCGATCCCGAGCTCACCTCGATAGACAACCACGTCGAAACGCTTTCCGCAACTGCCGTGAAATGCCTCACGGACGTTTTTCAGGGGAAACGGATACCGGCAAAGACCATCATCCAAAACGCCCTCGTACAGCGGGAGACCACCCGCTTTCAATAATACATCACACTATGGAGGATCTAAGATGAAACAATTTATGGACAAAGATTTTCTGCTCAGCAACGAGACAGCAAAAACACTCTATCACGAGCATGCGGCAAAAATGCCGATCATCGACTACCACTGCCACATCAGCCCCAAGGAGATCGCCGAGAACAAGAAATACAACAACATCACTGAACTCTGGCTCGGAGGCGACCACTACAAATGGCGCCAGATGCGTTCAAACGGTGTTCCTGAGAAATATATCACAGGCGACGCTTCGGATCACGACAAGTTCATCAAATGGGCCGAGACCTTGCAGAAGGCTGTAGGGAACCCGCTCTATCACTGGAGCCACCTCGAGCTTCAGAGATATTTCGGTTTTAACAAGCCCCTCTCTCCCGCCACTGCTGAGGAATGCTGGGAGCTCTGCAACGAAAAACTCAAAAACCTGACCGTTAGAGACATCATCGAACAGTCAAACGTTGACGTCATCTGCACCACCGACGATCCCGTAGATACCCTCGAGTGGCATCAGATGATCAAGGCCGACAAGAGCTTCAAGACCCGCGTTATCCCCGCATGGCGTCCCGACAAAGCAATGAACATCGAAAAGAAGGATTATCCGGAATACATCGCAAAGCTCGAAAAGAAAGGCGGAGTAAAGATCGATTCCTTTGAATCCCTTGTAAAAGCGCTCGTGAAGTGCATGGATTTCTTTGCGGAAAACGGCTGCAGCGTATCCGACCACGCCCTTGAATATGTAATGTTCAAGCCCGCAACTGCCGAAGAGATCGAGCGTATCTTTAAAGCACGCTTAAACGGCACCGTTCCGTCCTATGAGGATGAGCTCAAGTTCAAGACTGCTTTCATGACCGCAATGGGCAAGGAATACCATCGCCGTGACTGGGTAATGCAGCTTCACTACGGCACAAAGCGCGACAACAACACGCTCATGTTTGACCGTATCGGGCCTGACACAGGTTTTGACTGCATCAATACAAACGGCTCTTCCGCTGAGCTTGCCGCTTTCTTAAACAACCTCGCAAAGACCGACACGCTTCCAAAGACCATCATCTATTCCTTAAATCCCGCGGATAATGCGGCTATCGGCACCGTCATCGGATGTTTCCAGGACAGCACTGCGGTAGGAAAGATCCAGCAGGGTTCCGCATGGTGGTTCAATGACAACAAGACCGGAATGATCGACCAGATGACAAGCCTTGCAAACCTCGGCCTTCTGTCAAACTTCATCGGAATGCTCACCGATTCGAGAAGCTTCCTCTCCTACACACGCCACGAGTATTTCCGCAGGATCCTCTGCAACATGCTCGGCACCTGGGTGGAAAACGGAGAATATCCCGCAGACCTTGATTTCCTTGGCCGCATGGTGGAAGACGTATCCTACAACAACACGAAAAATTACTTTAAGTTCTGAGATTGATACTAATATCTAATATTTTACAAATTGAATTGCATTCCTGCCTGCGATGGGGTAAAATGATGCGGATGATCGACCAACAAATTTTTTAAGGAGGCAATCATGCATCATCTGATCAGTCCACAGGACCTGTCAACCACCCAGATAAACGAGCTTATCGCTCTCGCAGGCAGGATTATTGAATCCCCCTCTTCCTATTCCGAAATATGTAAGGGTAAAAAACTTGCTACTCTCTTTTACGAACCAAGCACACGTACCCGTTTGAGTTTTGAAGCTGCAATGCTCAATCTCGGCGGTAGTGTTCTTGGTTTTTCTTCTGCCGATTCGTCATCGGCCGCAAAGGGCGAAAGCGTCGCTGACACCATCAGAGTCATCTCTTCCTATGCCGACATCTGCGCAATGCGTCACCCCAAGGAAGGCGCTCCGATGGTCGCAGCCATGCATTCCCGCATTCCCGTGATAAACGCCGGAGACGGCGGTCACAACCACCCCACCCAGACACTCACCGACCTTCTCACGATCAGCCGTCTGAAAGGCCGTCTCGATCACCTCACTATCGGATGCTGCGGCGATCTCAAATTCGGCCGCACCGTACACTCCCTTGTAAACGCTATGGCCCGCTATGAAGGTGTGCGCTTTGTCTTTATCTCCCCCGAAGAACTTAAGATCCCCGCATATCTTCGTTCCGACGTGCTCGACAGCGCCGGCATCTCCTACAAAGAGACCAAAAACCTCGAAGAAGTCATGCCCGAGCTTGACGTTCTCTACATGACACGCGTACAGCGTGAGCGTTTCTTCAACGAAGAAGATTACATCCGCTTGAAAGACCTCTTCATCCTCGATGCGGAAAAAATGAAATATGCGCGCCCTGACATGCTCGTAATGCACCCTCTCCCGAGAGTGAACGAGATATCGACGGAGGTGGATTCGGATCCCAGAGCGGTATACTTCAAGCAGGCGGAATACGGTATGTACATAAGGATGGCCCTCATCCTCACTCTTCTCTCCGATCCCGAAAACAAAAAGGAGGCGCTCGTATGTTAAACATAAGCGGACTTAACGAAGGCTACGTTCTCGATCACATAAAAGCCGGTGACGGCATGGACATCTACACCTATCTCGGTCTCGACAAGCTCGACACCGAGGTCGCTCTCATAAAGAACGTAAAGAGCAACAAGATGGGAAAAAAGGACATAATCAAGATCGAAGGCTCCTACGATCTCGATTTTGACATGCTCGGCGTCATGGATCCCAATATCACGATCGATGTGATCAAAGACGGGCGCATCATCGAAAAGAGAAAGCCGAACATGCCGGAAATGGTCGAAGGCATCATAAAGTGCAAAAATCCCAGATGCATCACCACCATTGAGCAGGAGCTCGTGCACCGTTTCCGCCTCACAGACAGGACAAAAGGCACGTACAGATGCGTCTACTGCGAACAGAGTTTCAAGAAAAAATGAGGTGCAGCCCCATTATTTCCGACTTTTTTAATGGATTATGCATAAACTATCTGCTATAATACCTTTTAAGAGGAGAATTATATGCGGAAGATCAGCAGTCGTGTGGAAACACTGGATTATTTATTGAATAACAGATATTTTGAGCATCCCGAGGAGATTTCGTTAAGAAAGGGACGCGACATTTTTTATGTCATCAATGATGAGGACTACTCTCTCAAGTTTATGAGCAAACTCAGCGAAGAGGGAAAGTGCGTCCGCTGCGATATCCCCGAAGGAGCAAAATGTTATCAGATGGTGGCGGGCCGCTCCACTCCCTGTGAAGGCTGCGCAGCTTACGCAAGGGACAAGAACGCCACTTCTGTCTGGATCACACGAGACAGCCAAAAGGATACCATCGATCTCATCCGTAACTGTCGCCACATCACCCAGGACGGCACTCTCCACTCCAACATCTGCACTCATATGGGAGACCTCAACGAGGCCATCCGTCACATGCAGAGAGCCCTCTCTGCCCGTGAGCTCATCACCAGATGTCTTGCCACAATTTCCGATGACAGCATCCCGGAAAGCGAAAAATTCACAACCATCCTCAAAAACTCGATGAGTTTTTACGATTCCACATCGGCCTATGTACTGCTCTTTGGTGAAAATCCCAGAGTCTATACCTGCAATTTTCCGGATCTTCCCGATGCTACACCGCTGATCGACGAGTTTCCTCAGTACATCATCGACAAAGCCGAACGCCAGATGACTCCGGACAGTGTCCTCTATCTCGACAACCTCGATGACATCAAGGACGAAGAACCGCAGATATACAAGCATTTCCAGCGCTGGGGCATCAGATGCATGGTTGTCGCTCCCATCTTTATGGGTTCCGAACTTACCGGTATCATAGCGCTCCACAACATCAACCTGAACCAGCGTGATATCCCGGCGCTCTGTTCCGTGGCCGAGCTTACCGCAAACCTCGACTACAATATCTCGAGCCGCTTAAAGCAGGAACGCATAATGAACACGGACGCTCTTACCGGCGTTCTTAATTTTGAAGCATTTAAGCGCGGAGCACAGGATATCCTTCTTGAAAATCCTGATAAAAAATTTGCCATCTGGAGCTTCGACATCAAGGACTTCAGAAACATCAACGATCTCTTCGGGTACGACTCCGGAGACGATCTGCTGAGATACTGGGCAAAGAACGCAATGGTGACCAAAAGCAGCAACGAGCTCGTGTGCCGCGTGCAGGCCGACACCATCTGCTATCTTTCGGAATATGAATCCGACGGCGCTCTCCACGAATATTTTTCGGATCTCACCGGGCGTCTACAGGAATTTGTGCATGACAATATCTCAAACGCTCTGACGATAGAGCTTGCCGCAGGTGTTTATATCACCACGGAAAACGATTCCCACACGCTGAACGAGATGTTCAACCGCGCGCACATGGCAAGGACCGTTGTAAAAAACACGCCCGGTTCGATCCTCAACATTTACGATGTCAAGCTTCACGAAGACCTTCGTTTTGCGAAGGAGCTCGAGATCTTCCTTCCGGAAGCGCTCAGCAGTGGACTGATCGTGCCCTTCTTCCAGCCGCAGCTCGTTCTTTCCGAACGCGCAAAAAAGAAAGGCCGCATCCGCGCCGAAGCTCTCGCCCGCTGGATCAACAAAGACGGCACCATTTTTGCCCGTCCCGACCAGTTCATACCCATCTGCGAAAGAAACGGCCAGATCGCCGAAGTCGATCACTGCATCTTCCGTCAGGTCTGCCAGACCATCGCGGAACTTAAAAAGAAAAAGATCAAAGCGTGCTTTTCCATCAACGTATCGAGACACACTCTCTTCCGTCCCGGCTTTATCGAATATTACGAGGACGTCCGCAAGGAATTCGGTCTCACCTATGACGACTTTGTTCTTGAATTCACAGAGAGCATCTGCGTAAATGATGTAAAAAAATTCCAGGAGATCATCACAAAGCTTGAAAAACTCGGATTTGTCTGCTCCATGGACGATTTCGGATCCGACTATTCATCGCTGAATGTCCTGCATCTTCTGGACTTAAACGAACTGAAGCTCGACAAGGCTTTCTTCATGTCCGAAGAGAACAAGCCAAAGAAGTTCATCATCATCAACAATATCTTAAAGCTTTCCAACGCTCTAAACATGGAATCCGTTGCGGAAGGCATAGAAAGTGAGGAAATGATCGAAGAACTGAGCAAGAGCAACTGCGATTACATCCAGGGCTTCGTCTACGCAAAGCCGATGCCCAAAAGTGATTTTCTTACCTGGATCTCGAAAAACAAGATATGATAAAAAGCGTATCCCTTTGTTACAAGCCTCGGGATACGCTTTCTTTTTCATTTAAGTTCTTCTTTTATCTTGAGTCCCGTCGGAGTGACAGCAAGCCCGCCTTTTCCGGTCTCTCTGAGTTCCTCGTGCATGCATCGTCCCACTGAACGCATCGCGTCAAACACTTCGTCAGCCGGGATGCGGCTTTCTATGCCAGAAAGCGCCATATCAGCAGACGTCACGGCATTCACTGCGCCTATCACGTTTCTTTTTACACAAGGCACTTCAACAAGTCCCGCAACCGGATCGCATACAAGTCCAAGCAGTCCTTTCATCGCGATGGCGGCCGCGCTGTCCATCTGTTTTGCATCTCCTCCGCGAAGAAATACCATGGCTGCCGCAGCCATCGAAGAAGCCGCGCCTATCTCTGCCTGGCATCCTCCCGCGGCGCCCGAGAGAGACGCGCGTTCAGCGATCACACCGCCTACGCCCGCCGCAACATAGAGCGCTTTTACCATTTCCTCATCGGGGATAATAAACTTCTCCTGAAGGCTAAGTATCACCGCAGGCAAAACACCGCAGGAACCCGCGGTCGGAGCCGCCACTATCCTTTTCATGCACGCGTTGCTCTCGGCAATGCGCATGGCTTTTTCCATCACCGTTCCGATGAACGGCCCGGACATCAGTGTTCCGTTTTCTTTTGCGCGCCTTAATGCCGCCCCGTCAGTTCCCACAAGCCCGCTCGCTGACTTAAGTTCCGCGTCGTACTCGGCATCCGATGCCTTCATTGCCTTTAGCATCTCGGTCATCCTGTCAAAGGAGCTTTCCGCGCTGAGTCCGGTTTCTTTGCAGTCCTCCTCACGGACCACCTGCCAGAAAGGCATGCCTGTTTTCTCCATTGCCTTTCTTATTTCTTCCATCGATCTGTACATACTTTACCCCCGGTAATAGATGACTTCGTTTATGCCGTCGAGCCCTTTTAACTCTTCCGCGGTCTCTCCCGGCACCTGCTCGTCGCATTCGATCACCATCACGGCATGGTCTCCGCGTCCGCTCCGGTAAAGCTGCATGGTTGCTATGTTTATCAGATTTTTTTGAAGAAGAGCCGTCACATTTGCAACAAGCCCCGGTTTATCATCATTTCTAACAATCAGCGTGGGGCACTCTGCGGAAAAATGCGCTTCCACTCCGTCTATCTCGGTCACGTTTATACGCCCGCCGCCGACAGACGCCGCAGTGATATCAAGCTTTTTTCCCGTGACCGAAGTAATGTGAAGCTTTGCTGAATTCGGATGTGCATCTCCGAGATCTATGCTCCCGAAACGGCACTGCATGCCTCTTGCTTTAGCTATATCAAGGCTCTCAGGTATCCTTCTGTCATCCGGATCAAATCCCAAAAGCCCCGCAACTATTGCCTTATCCGTTCCATGTCCTTTTCCTGTCGCAAGAAAAGAGCCGAAAAGCAGTATCTCAGCGTTCATTATCTCTTCACCGAGGAGCTCTCTCGCAACTTTTCCGATCCTCACAGCGCCCGCCGTATGCGAGCTCGACGGTCCCACCATCACAGGACCGATAATATCAAATATGTTCATGACATACTCCGTAAGTAGTTTTTTATCCCCGTATCCGGATCATTTTTTGCAGCCTGCCATAAGCCGGTCACGTATCTTACCCCATTCCGTGCAGCGTGAATAATTCCCGCCCGGAAACGTGCAGTCCCTGTTCCACGGCCTGTCAAACACCATTACCTTCATGTCCGGCAGATGCTCAAAAAATTTAAATGCTATCGGAGAATCCTCCACAGCATAGTCAAAATGCATTTTGTAAAAATCTTCAGGCTCCAGGTTCAGTTCATTGTCCTTGTCATTAAGATTTCTTCCGTATTTATCCAGAAAATACATACGCGCCCGTTTGAGCCCATGCTCGTCAAGCCACCTGCGCGAAACTTCCGCGGACGTGAGCGGCCGTCCTGTGATGATAAAAACCTCATTTCCAAGGTCCATCCAGTCATTGAGCGCCTTTACCGCGCCCGGTATCTCTTCAAACGAAAAAAGTATCTCCGGCCTGTGCGCCTCGATCATCAGTTCCTTATACTCTTCCTCCGTAAGCCCGAACGATTCCCTCAGATCAAAAAACCTGATATCCTCATAAGGGATCACCTTTCCGAAAAGCCTCGCCGTAATATCCGCAAGCGCCTTTGCGGTCTCGCAAAGACAATCATCAAAATCAACGTAGATCCTCATATTTTTCCCTCTGTCTGTTACCGCTCCAACGGAGCTTTTTATTACGAAAGAAGTATAAGCCAAACACACCGATATTTCAACAATTATCGACTGCCACATTATTTTGTGCCGATCCCGTGGCAATAGCATCAATTGCTTTTAGTGTCAATGTATGATATACTTACTTCAGTCACAGATGCGGGTTCGAGTCCTGCCGTCCGTTTATTTCTTCTGACCGTCTCGATCTTACATACGGATGTGGTTCAACTGGCAAGAACGGTGGCTGGTCCAAAAAAACGATCGCTTCTCAAAATGGTAAGCGTTTTTCTTTTGCCAGGATCGATTCTTGCATTTCCCGTCACTCTCAAATTTGCATCACATAAAAAATGCCCCCTTACAAAAACAGAGGGTCATTTTTGTGCAGTTTTCACAAAATTTCACGAAGAAAAGTCACCTGACACAAAAAATATCATCCTTTACGCATACCGGATACAAATGCTATAATCACGCTCGGGTATCATCGAAGATTTTTTTTCTCTAACACATGAATCCACGTACCTGTCAATAAGCGCTTTCGATCCCATTGCCGTCCTTCACCGTCATCAATCCCCCGAGACCAAAGACATTTTCCCATGTGATAAACAGCCTGTGATCACCTGCCGGAGCGTGCCTGTACCTCGTTGGCATTAGGAAGAAATGCCTTCGGCATTTCTTTGAAGCGCTCAAAGCCGCGCGGCTCCCACGACTACGTCGTGGGCAAATCCGACCGAGCGATAGAGATTACACGTGCGGCAGGCAATGACATTACCGGCCAGTATCACCAAAAAATGCCATTATTCATACACTTCTTATACGTATATTCCTTCCCCGTGCATTCTTCCACAGGATAAGAATCATACCACAGATATGACCTTTTCCTAGACTTACTGATCTGCGCCGTTGTTATATTAAAATAACTGTAATCAATATAATCTTTTGACTTCTTTAACGGATCGTCCCAAGTCACATCCATCTCGTACCATTCCGAAGGATCGGGCGCGAACTCCCCGGACAGATAATCCTCAGCCTCCCCGTAATTGATCATGTTCCACGCATGACCGGCATCATCGCTTCCATCCGTATCCCCGTAAACTATCTCACACTGTATCCCCAGCTCGTTGCAACACCACTTGAAAGCCGCCGAGTATGCCATGCAGACCGGCGTGTGATCCTCCGACAATGCTCCGGCTATGGTCTGGTCATAATCCGAATGCAGATACTCCTTTTTCAGGATAATATAATCATGTATCTCTTTTGCCCGCTGTACACGGCTCGCATTTTCAACGCTGCCGTATTTCCCCGCGATCCTTTCCTTGATCTCCTCAAGAGAAGCCCTGCATTCAGCAAGAAGCCTGCTGCTTTCTTCACTGTCATTATATACTATCTGTAGCAGGCTGTTGCCGTTGTTGATGGTCACTTCTTTAACTATCACTCCAAATACAGGATGATCATCCCGTACCCGCCTGTACACAGTATCCCCATAAACACCCTTTGTGCCGGTACAAAGAACATTCTTCTCTCCATTCAGTATCGCTTTGTAGAGACGTTCATAAAGTCCCGCACAAGTCCCGCCGGTTTCAAACTGTTCATCATGCTTTTTACATTGTGCATAACCCCAGTCGTATCTGAAATCCTCAGTAGCCCCGTCCCACCTTGAATCCACTCCGTCGGTAAGAAAAATCTGCTTTGCCACGTTCATCTGGTAGAAAAAACTGCTACCTACTACCGCGCAAGGCGCCGTAAGCGTTTCAAGCTCTTCAAGCCCCTCAAAAGAGCCTGATCTGAGCAGATCCGCAACCGAATTTATGGTAAGACTGGTAATACCCGTAATATCTTTAAACGCATATTTCTCTACAAGCGTCACACTTTCAGGGATCACAAGTTCTCCTTCCACTGCGCATCCCATGTAAGCCCTCATCTGTATCGTTTCAACGCTTTCCGGGATATCTATCAAATACTTCCCACAATTCGCAAACATCGAATCAGGGATATTCCTGATCCCATCCGGCAGATCTGCTTTTTTAAGTTCCCGGCAATTTTGGAAAACAAAATTCCCAAAAGACGTGATACTGTCAGGGAACGACGCATATTCAAGATTTGAACAATTCAGGAAAGCCCCGTTGCCAACCTCGGTTATTCCTTCAGTGACAAAGACCTTTTTAAGAAACTCGCAGCCCTCAAACGCTTTAGACATTATCTTCAGCACAGGAAGCCCATTGTAAACAGCGGGGATCGTTAACTCCTCCCCATCAAATGTTCCCGCACCTTCAACAGAATAATACCCACCATCATCAGAAAGCACAAAGACAAGCTCCTTTACAACAGGCGCAGACGTCAAGGTCGGTACAGGCGTCTCAGTCGGAACCGCTGTCGAAGTCGGTGCCGGCGTATCAGTCGCATCCGGCGTAGAAGTCGGCACAAGAGTATCCGTCGGAGTTGAAGTCGGCGTTGAGTCCGGTATATCGGTCGGAACAGATGTCGGAGTCTGTCGCACGCTTTCAGTCACAGTCGGTGCTGCGCCATCAGTCGCTACCGCTGTCGGAACCGAATCCGGGGTACCAGTCACCGTAGCCATCGGAGTCGATATCGCAGAAATGCATGATGACTCCCCGCACCCTGTCAAACAAAATACGACAACTATAATCAAAACTGTCATGTTCCATTTCTTCATAATATCTCCTCTATCACCCAAGCCCATAACGCCTTACGTTTCTATAAAAATCCTTCTATCCACCCCAAAACAACCATACCGCATTTTTCTTCTGTTTTACTAAAAAACGCCCGTACCGCATTTTACCACACCCATACCCCTACCGTAAACCCCAAGCCTCCCTTACTTGCCTACTGTAAAGACCACACCGCCACTACTCCACCCTCACAACTTCATCCCCACGCTTCCTCCCCGCCTTCCCCCTGCATTTCCCATCAATACGACCCAAAGCATTTTTCCAAGTGATAAACAACCTGTGATCCCCTGCCGGAGCGTGCCTGTACCTCGTTGGCATTAGGAAGAAATGCCTTCGGCATTTCTTTGAAGCGCTCAAAGCCGCGCGGCTCCCACGACTTCGTCGTG
>JAEENL010000062.1 GCA_016283775.1 Lachnospiraceae bacterium
GATGGATGATGACAGCAGGGAAACAATCCTTAAAGTTATATGTAAGGAAGTAAACAGACCAGATATGGTCATATTGGAAAACGTGGATTGCATTCACAGAACTCCCATGACCATACTTCCTACCGGAGCATTGATGGAGATAGACTGTGATGATCCAAGAATAAATATACTTGAATCAGGGGTAATATAGTAAGTTATTCGGAAAATATATTCCAGTTTGATAGACTATGACAGATCGGGGTTTGAGGTTGGATGATATGAAGTGTGAACTGTTAGCAGAATCAAATTATGCGTTGCTGCTGGACTTTATTGATGATGTGAACACAAAATACGATGAAACCGTGCTGAAAGCGTTTTTGAATGAAAAGAACGCATACGGTTATATTGCCGTAGACGACGGAAAAGCAATTGGATTTGCGTACGGTTATGTATTAAATGAACCTGATGGACGAAAGACTTTTTATCTGCACGCGATAGATATTATGACCGGTTATCAGAATCTTGGTTACGGAACGGAATTGGTCAGATTTGTGTATGCGCATTCAAAAAGCCTGGGCTGCCGCAAAATGTTTTTGATGACAAACACCGGCAACGTGTCTGCTTGCAGATGTTATGAAAAGGCGGGTGGAATAAGCGCTGCTGCTGACGTCGTCATGTATGAATACAAGAAATGATTCGCAATGTAGTATAATCAGCTCGAAAAATCGGGATTTAACGTTTTGAAGAAAGGAAACAGATATGAAATTAATAGATTGTACAGAGCCGGTATTATGCAGAGGTACTGTTTTTCGATTTAAAGGGAAGTACCCGTTCTGCGAAGAACATGTTGATTTTATGCTTTGCAATTATCCGCACCATGATGACGATTGCCTTCCCTTTGCTATATATTGTGTCTCAGGATATTGCGCCGGTCATATTGAATATGTACTTCCGCTTGAGGCACAGTATGAGAATTCAAGGAGCGTAAGCACGGAATGGGTTATAAAAAACTGGAACAGATGCATATACGCTGAATGCGCTGTCAGTGATGTGGAAGTTATTCTATAAACTTTTCATTTGTCGGGTTGACTGATGGAACATAAAATCGCAATTTTCCTGCCTAAGCTTTATGCTCTAACATAACAAACCCTTGTTACACAAAATACGAATATAGTGTAACAAGTATTAGGTCACATAATCTCAAATTCTATTTGCTACGGAAATAAAGCGGAGTCTGATGATAACAACAGGACAAGAGCGCAGTTGGAGGGAATATGGATAAAGTTGAAATCAATAGTTATGAAGATTTATTTAATGTTCTTGATAGGATAAACGAAAGCATTGACTGGAACACCTTTTATGAAAAAAGAGTAATGAAAGCGCCGTTTCTGGTGAACAATATGTTGCCGGATAAGATGATAACGGAATTCGTGAAGGAGCACAGTATCAGGGATGCCGTGGAATTCGGATGCGGAGAGGGCAGAAATGCAATCTTTCTGGCAAAAAGAGGGATTGAGGTAACTGCCATAGACTCTTCTGACATTGCAATCCGTAATGCGAAGGATAAAGCGGAAGATTTGAAGAATGTGAGGTTCATTTGCAGCGATTTTCTGGCGGTTGATTTTGCAGACCGAAAGTATGACCTTGTACTTGACAGCGGAATGTTTCATCATTTGGCACCGCACAGAAGATTGCAGTACAGAGAACTGCTTAAGGGAATTCTGAAAGAAAACGGATACTTTGTATTGCTGTGTTTTTCTGCTGATGAAGACGGAGCCGAGGAGCTTGATGATTTAGAGTTTTATACAAAAAGAAACACGGGGGTGGCATTTTCAGAACAAAGGCTAAGGGACTTCTTCGGCTCTGATTTTGAAATCATCAGTATTGAGAAACGCGGGCAGGAAATAACGGAAGAGTATATCGACATTCCGTTGTTGTATGGGTGTGTCATGAAACTGAGATAGAAGAACGTTAACCCGGGCACGCCGTTTTCTGAGGAGGGCACTGTGGAAGACATCAGCGATATAACTATTGCAGGCTTATGCCGGACTATCTGGACACCGGCGTCATGCCGAAGTCAAAGGAGGAGTTGGAGTACTCGGTCCCTGCCGATGCAAAGACAAAAGATGAGTTGATTTCTTCGATGAAACTGAAGACTGCAAAAGCCTCGGACAAGGTTAAACTGTATAATGTGCTCTGCATGAAGGGGCATCCCATGATGCATAAGTTTTTGAAAGACGAAGGCAGTCTGGAGCGAATTCGGAAGGCTGCATTTATCGATAACGGAACCGTGAAAAGGAAGTAATTCTAGCATAAAATGATTGAGCGCGGAGGATTTCCCTCCGGGAAAGGAGAGTTGTTATGCCGATGATCGACGCAAAATTCACCGTAGCGGTGGATGACACCAAGAAGGAGGAACTCAAGAGCGAGTTCGGAAGACTGATCGCAACGCTTCATAAGGGAGAGGCATATCTGATGGTCGGAATTCAGGACGGTTACGATCTCTGGTTCGGCGGAAAGAAGCTGGAGAAGGGTGCTTATGTGGAGGTATCTTTGCTCGGCAACGCCCCTTCGGAGGACTACACCAAGCTGACGGGACAGATTTGCGACATGCTCGCAGATAAGCTCGGTATTCCAGGCAACGCGGTTTACGTGACATACCATCCGCTTGCGGATTGGGGCTGGAACGGAACGAATTTCTGACGAAACCGGGGACCGTCAATGAGTCTCGTATTACCTGACACAGAGTGTAAACCCTTGTTTGGCGAAGGAGGGCGAAAATGTACGAAGGTATCGATTTTGAAAGACTGTTTGACACTCGCTCCGAGGCCGGGAAGCGATATGAACTCGGACCGTTCTACGAGAGTAGAATCAATGAAGTAGAGGCTTTTTTGGGATATAAACTCCCGCAGTCCTTTGTCGAGTTTTTGAAGATCCGCAACGGCGGGCTCCTGAGTGACGCATACTCGGAATGCTACCTGACCGCGGTGCTCGGACTCGGAGAAAACAAAGATACTTCCGGCAGTATTCAAAACGTCTTTGATGAGTGGAAAAATGATCTTCAGTGTCCCGACATCGGCATTCCGTTCGGTGAGACACAATCCGGCGGACATGACATGTACTAT
The DNA here is from genome assembly GCA_016283775.1 of Lachnospiraceae bacterium. Lineage (GTDB taxonomy): Bacteria > Bacillota > Clostridia > Lachnospirales > Lachnospiraceae > RGIG3528. The sequence continues at coordinate 3,105 of JAEENL010000062.1, forward strand.
CTGGATTATTCCGTGACGGATGAGAACGGTGAGCCCAGAGTCGTGCTGGTCGATAACGAATGCGGCAATTCGGTGAGTTTTGTTGCGAACAATTTCCGGGAATTTATCGAAAAGGTGTATCGGCACGAGAATATCTCCGGAACGCCCATTGCTCTCGATGAGCGAGAAGCGGAGCGGGCGAGGATCGCGAAGGAGCTGGATGATATCAACGGGAATTGTTCTCTCTGCAGAGGAGGAATCTTCTTTGCCGTCATCGGACTTTTGCTCTGCCTGCTTTTTAAGAAATATGTCCTTGTTGTGGCCTGCGCTGTGATCGTGATACTTTTGATTCCGTTTGAGCGCAAATTCAGCAGGGAATATGACAGGGTTAAGAGCGAAATGCCTGATCCTGACGGGAAAGAATAGTGAATGGTTTACGGGGGACGAAAGCAAATGAACTATGATGAGCAAACAATCGTCGGATTGTTTGTCATTGACAATATAAAGGAGCTCCGCACAATCGAAACAAGCCACGGAGACGATGATTTTCGGGAGGCGAATCGCCGCGGCTCCGCTCATCTACCGGTGTGTCAAACCGCTGTGGTTCTGCCCTGTGGACGACTTAAAGAACGCCGGAACCGATAAGGCTGCCATTCAGAAGCAACTCGACGAGATGGAATACGCGCAGGTGCGGGAGATCGATTTTGCCGGCGCAATGCGGTGATCCGTCGTATCGGCTGAGATGAACAAGTATAACGACTTGATCCTTCGCTTTTCCGGGGGCGTTGTGCTGACTGTGTACCCGGAATATACCGATGACAACGAGTACTGGAGGATTGTTCCGATGTCGGGCAAATATGTGTGCAAGATTGCTTCCCTTGCGGAAGTAAACGAAAAATGGGACACGCTGATCAGGGAGCATCCCGATGATTCCAACTGGGCTGTGTGGAAGACAGACGTTATCGCAGAAATATCCGATGGAAAAGAGATACCGTACTACGGAATCCTTGACGGAGAGATCATCTGTGAAGCATACGCTGTCCCGAACTATACACCCGGGGAGGATGATAAGGGTCTTTGTGAGGAGGGCACCGCTTACCTCTCGGCGTTCCGTACGGTCAAGCAGTATCGCGGCAAAGGGTATTTTTCGCAGCTGATCCGTTTCATGCTGGAGGATCTTCGTCAGAAGGGCTTTGCGAGGGCAGTTCTCGGGGTGGAACCGGATGAGGTTCTCAACAAGCAGATGTATCTTCATTGGGGCTTTACCGAGAAACTGTACACGGGAACCTGCACCTACCCGGACGGAACAGTGATCGAAGTGGAATACTACGGGAAAAGCCTTGGCTGAAGCAGCAAGGAGAGGTATCCTTTATCATCGGAGGTGTTTTGGATGGGCAAAATGGTCAGTTACAACAATAACGAGATCTCTTATGACGGATGTCCCGGCTGCGCATATGCCGGGCATGCATTTCATCTGGACTGCGGGCTTGCCTATGAAAATGAGCATTTTACGCTTTCACAGGACTGGGAATTACCGATTCCCGGATTTTTGATCGTCGCGCCCAAACGGCACATCGAAATGTTAAGCGAGCTGACTGAGGAAGAGAGAAATGAGATGTTTTCCATTGCGGATAAAGCGGTCAGGATCTTGAGAGAAAACAATATCTGCGAGAGATTTGACTATATTTTCGAAGAAAAGGAAAACAGACATCTCCATGTGTGGATACTGCCCAGATATGATTGGATGGCAGAGTGCACGGATGATATTATCGCAGATCTGGGTGCAGTCTTTGACTATGCCTTATATAATTTCAAAAACGAGGAAAAATACAGGGAAATCGAAAGAGTAACCGGTATTGTCAAAAACGGTTTTGGGTCTTCGAAATGATAGCATTTGACAGCACGGAAACCTATGTAATCTTTACTTTGCCTTCGCAAAAATGTCACAAATCTTTACTTTAGCTGCCTGACGTGGTAGAATAAGTAAAGATTTCGGGAGGTGAGCCGGATATGATCTCTTATGAGGGGCTTGAAAAAGCACTGAAGAAAAAAGGCATTGGAAAGACAGAGCTATCGAAAAAACTCGGTCTTTCTACACGAACGATCGCTAAGATAGCCAAGGGCGAGAAACTTTCCCAAAGGAGCGTTCAGAAAATTGCCGATTATCTCGGTGAATCACCGAATGTGATCATGAGGGAGGTTTCCGATAACAGGATTCTCAGGATACTCCGTGAAGAAAAAGAAATCAAGCTGCCCGGCGGTCTCTATCATGAACTTCAGGTCAGGATGACATACAATTCGAACCATATCGAGGGAAGCAGGCTTTCGGAGGATCAGACAAGGCAGATCTTCGAAACAAATACACTTGATACGGGAGATGGAATTTTGGTTGATGATGTTCTGGAAACGGTTCATCATTTTCGGGCGATTGATTTTGTGATCGATGTCGCGGAGGATGAGCTTACCGAAGATATCATCAAGCATCTGCATTATATCTTAAAGCATGATACAAAGGATTCTGCTCTCGGGTGGTTTGCGGTAGGAGATTATAAGAAGCGTGCTAATGTTGTAGGCGGAAGAGAAACAACGAAACCGTCCGAGGTACATAAGCACATGAAGGCCTTGATCGATGAATACAATGCAAAGGAAAATGTAACGATTGAGGATATTATAGCGTTTCATGCGGAGTTCGAACATATCCACCCGTTCCAGGACGGAAACGGTCGTGTCGGAAGGCTTATTGCATTAAAGGAATGTCTTCATCACAATGTGATACCGTTTATTATCGAGGACGAAAAGAAGAATTATTATTACAGAGGACTCGCGGAATGGAGCGATGAGAAGGGGTGGCTTACAGAGACCTGCCTTGACGGTCAGGATATATTTATAAGGCTGCTTGATATGCTCGAAATAATGCATGAATAAGGGGAGTACGGCAGTTGCCCCTGCCATGAACGGAGCGCGCATGCAAAACATTGAAATACGACAAGCAGGAGTGTACTACGAGGAGCATGTTCCGGAAAAGGACGAAGTCTGTAAAAATGATGATGACTTGACGCTTTGTCTTGTCAAGGAATTACTGTGAGGCACGTTGGAATGGAAAACAAAGATCATATTTGCAAAGATGAAGAGGAAATGATCGATATTCGGGTCGCATCGAAAGATGATATTGAGAGTTTGATGAGCATTCGTTTGGAGATGCTTAAGGTCGTAAACAATCTGGCGGAAGATTACAAGTATTCTGCGGAAATGATAACGGAAAGCCGGGATTATTTTCTGAACGGAGATCATATAACCGTGCTTGCTGTGGACGGCGATGCGGTTATCGGCTGTGCAACAATGAGCTTTATCAGGATAATGCCGACGTTCGATCATCCTACGGGGAGGCGGGCGCATCTTATGAATGTCTATACAAGACGCAAATACCGTCGTCAGGGGATCGCTCGGAAAATGCTTGAACTGCTGATCGGGGAAACATGGAAACGCGGTGCTACGGAGATCAGTCTTGATGCGACCGCAGCGGGGAGACCGCTCTATGAGAGCATGGGGTTTACCGACTCCACGGAATGTATGGTTTTGACAAGGACCGATCGTTGATTCAGAATAAGAAAACGATGTCTAACGGAGGCTTTTATGAAACGGACAATAAGACTTGTTATTATGATCATGGGACTTGTGATGTTGCTGGCGGCATGCGGCTCAACGGGCACGAGGCTCGCAACACTCGCCGGAAGCGGGGAGTGGAAAGCCGGAAAGCGTTTTCCGGGAAGTGCCACCGAAGAGGATGTTCGGAAATGGATAGAGAGCTTACGGCAGTAACAGCTCAGACAAAGAATTGTGTTAAGCGGGGGAATTATGCTCAATCAGGAGAAGATACTTGGATGTGACTGGTGCAATATCCCGGAGGCCGAGTGCAGATATCAACTGGCGGAAAGCGACTGCTGGAGGCTGTTCCTTGCCGATGAGCAGGACTATGTCGGGCGATGTGTGCTGGTGCTGCGCAGGCACTGCGAAAGCATGTCCGCGCTCTCGGATGAGGAGTGGACGGATCTGCACCGCATGATCAAAATGACCGAAAAATGCGTGAAGACGGTCTTCGGTGCGGAACTGTGCAACTGGAGCTGCCTGATGAACCGCTTTTACAAGAGCGCTGATCCGAACCCGCATGTTCACGTTCATGTCCGGCCGAGGTATAAGAACCCTGTTGTGATCAACGGGCATGAATATGCGGATGCCGAATTCGGCCACCACTATTCGCTCCGGCGGGACAGCGTGATTCCCGAAGAGGATATGCAGGTCATTTTCCGGGAGATGAAACGGTGGATTGAGGAGAATGCGTACTGCAAATAAGCAAGCGGTATAAGGAGATAACGGAAAATGCAATTTAAAGAGGGCATGGGCTGGAAATGCTGTTATGATCCCGAGACGGGGCGCTATACCGCGCAGCTCGGCGGCGGTCCGAACTGTGATCTGTATGAGATAACAAAAGAAATCTACGACCATGTGGATGACCCCGGGGTGGAATGGCCGTCGAGGCTGATCTCCGAAGGACGTCATCTGTTTATGTCTGTCGACGACCGGTGCGGCCCGCCGTATACCGTTGTGTTTGACTCCGATTATGAAAAGATCTGCCCGTGGTCTACCGCGATCGTTTCCGGGAGAACCTGGGGTGATGATCTCACGGACGCCGCGGTCGAGATTTTCGCATCCGAGGCCAACAACAGAGAACAGCGCCGCAAGAAGAGAGCCGAGCGCGAGAAGAAACAGCAGTAAGATACAGCAGGAGTTTTTGGGCTGATGGTAAAAGTGCTATTCAAATGCAGAGGAACGCGGCAGAGTGCGGTCGGCGGGAAAGTTTTCATTTTCCTGCTGGGTGTTTTGTTGTGCTTTGCCTTGCTCACAGGTTGCAAGGGAGGGCAGGATAACGGCAATGATACTCCGACCGGCAGCGTTGTCGCGGCGACTTCGACACCGACTGCCACACCGGCTGTGACGGGGGGGCCTACGCCGACCCCGACGGCAACTCCGTTTCCGACATTGCCGATCGAGTTTGCGAGGAAGACATACGAGACTTACGAATGCGAGAATCTCTATCGCATTCCGATCGAGGGACTTGAGGATCAAAAGACGCTCAAAGACGTGAAATTTGCAGGAGAGTATGCACTGTTGCAGATTGCCCCGAAAAATGTCCCGGACGAGGCCGGTTCTGACGGGAAAAGTGAGAGCAGCGCAGGTACGGCCGGCAACAGTTTCCTGCTGATCCGGCCGGAAATAACGGCTGACCGGTATCTTCTGACGCCGGATTATGACGTTGCGGCGTTTACGGTGCTTTCAGACGGCACGGTGATCCTTGAGGATTCATCGACGAAGACGTTCCGTGTTTATGACAATACAATGACCGAAGTCCGCACCGTCACTGCGGTATCGCGGAGTGCCAAAACCATCGGCTTCGGGGAGGACGGAACCGCTTGGGCTGTGGATCTCAAACAGGCGAAAATTGTCGCAACCGGGCCGCAGGGGGAGGCGATCGGAGAATACCCCCACGCAAAGGGACAGGTGGTGACCGGATATATCGGAAACATCGGCGGACGCGAATGTTTCCTGACGACTTCGAGCACGGACAGCGCACTTGAGGGATATCTGTATATTGATACCGCCACGGGTGAACTGACGCAGCGAAGCGTGGACGATCCGGAGCTCGGCGATGAGTGGATCCGAAATCCCGCCATGCCAAACGGAGAGTGGGATTTTCAGTGGTCCAATGCCATGTGGTATCTGCATGCACCGGGATACTGCAGGGAAGGATTTGTCTTCCCGAAAAGCGCAGAGATGGAGGTGTTCTGCGTCCCCGCGAAAAACCAGATGTGCGCATGCGAACAACGTTGGGACGGAGATGATGTCATTGCACACACCTACCGGCTTTATGATATGGATCGGCGGACGGTCTCGGGTACACTCTGTGACGAGGATCTTACGGACTGCGCGAAACTTACCCCGAAGGGCATTGTCGGCAACAGCGTGCTGTTTTCGATTAAGCTCGAGTCCGGAGGCGAAGCCGTTCTTCTCTGGACGGCAGGGGCAGAAACGTCGCCGATCACGGGATTTTGCGACCTCGTGAAGGACGAACCCGCGACGGTGCTGGCGGAGCAGCTCGCAGAGATGAAGGAGCAGTACAATATCGTCATCACACCCGACCGGGCGCAGGATGGTGAGGAGGTCCCGCTCCGGAAGACTTTAGTGCAGATGGAGACGGCCGATGTATATCTGATCGCGGCGCGGAGGAATCCGGACGTGGTGACGAACACTGCCGGAACCGTAATCCAGCCGGAAAATATGCGCAACAACGACGGAGGACACTACACCTTCAACCCTCATGTGATGTCGCCGTTTCTGGCGAAGGAATATGCCGGGGCAACGGAAACATTTTTCGCATATATCGATGCGCTTCGTGCAGGCGAGGACAGCTTTTCGTGTCCGGACGAGGAGACGATGCAGCGGTGCGAGTACCAGCTTGCCCGCTATTGCGGCCTGGTTGCGCAGGAATATGCTTTCAGCGAGTATGAGGGGGACGGACGGGCAAAGGTCATTTACCGGGTCTCAAAGGAAGAGTATCAGAAGAAGGAAAAGGATTTTGAGGAGAGGATCTGTGCAATCCTGAATGACGTGCTCGAGGACGACTATACGGATCTGGAGAAGGCGCTGGCGCTCTATGAGTATATTACGGAGTATTGCCGATACGATGACGATAAACTGTTCAGCTCGATGAACGGGGAGAGGATCAGCCAGACGGGCTACCGTGTCCTGCTTGACGGGAAAGGTATGTGCTGGGAGATCGCAAGCCTGTACGCATATCTGCTGATGCAGAGCGGTGTCGACGCGGACGTGGTCACTTGTGTAGGTGAAGAGTTGTCCGTTGAAGGCCATGCGTGGGTGTATATGGAGCTTGACGGGCAGGGATATCTGATCGATCCCACATGGGGACTGACGGATTACCGACGGCCGTCCTTGACATATTTCCTCTTCACGGATGAATTGCGTGAGTCCCGCGACGGTTACCCGAAGAAGCTGGCGCAGGTTGCCGAGGCCGGTGCAGGCGTGAGCCGCACAAAGTACTCCTTCGATGCGGATGACTCGAGTTACAGTGAAATCTGGGACGGACGGTTCATCGGGTTTGATCATGATACGAAGAGTATATACTACGAAGACAGTTACGGTATCCTTCATCGGTTTGATTACGGACAATAAGCAGTGCTCTTTTTGTTGGGGAACATAACAATTCAGGAATAAAACTGTATGAAAAATGTGGGTATGTATTTTTCGAGCAGGGCGATGGCGGAGTATTTATGATCAAAACAATTTGAAGTTATTGTGCCCCCGGGTGGACCATTATGAGGCAATGCGTATGTCGCCCAAAAGACCAAAACTACTATACAGGAGTAAGTGAGTATGAAGATAGTTGTTTTAGCAGATCTTCACGGCAACATGGTTGCCACGGAGGCAATAGAGCAAGAACTGAATAAGATTCAACCGGATGA
>JAEENL010000063.1 GCA_016283775.1 Lachnospiraceae bacterium
CCCACATTCTGGACGTTTTATTTCTATAAGCAGCTGAAAGTTTTTGGCGGTGACTGCATCTACAGGGATGACAACACCGTGATCCTTAAAAAAGACGGATGTTACGCCGGTATCCTCTGGAATATAGACGAGGAGGACAGGGCGGTCGAAGTGGGATTTGAAGCAGAAAACGCAGAGTATGCACTTGTCACAAAGACTGTTGACGAGGTGTGCTGCAATCCGCTTAAATTCTGGCACGATCTTGGGGAGCCTGCATATCCCACAGCTGCCGAGACGGAACTCATAAAGAGCACTGCGAATCCCGCGGTGGAAAGCGCGGTGATAAAGGCTGAGAACGGATGTGCAAAGATAACTTTGACCGTGCGAAAGAACGGAGTAGTGTATTTTACACTGAATCAGAGACTTTTCACACCTGACCGCGGTTATGACTACGACAAAGTGGTCACATTTCACTGAATGTATTTTTAAGATCATGGATAAAAAAGAGACAAGAGCATTTTACGAAGAACATATGTACGGCAGGTGGCGCTCGGGAGAGACCGTCACCTATGAAAGGCTCGGACCCGATCCCAAGAAAAAACCTGCGACAGAAGGCCCATGGGCCATGTTTGAGGTGTTTGGCGGGGAGATCGTGAAGATAAAGGTCGAGAACGGCAGTAAAGAATCGGAGTTTGTCGTTCATGTGTATCTTCCGGAAAAAGAGGACGCTGCGCGATACCATGAAGGCTCGCCTTTTATAGTCTGCATGCATCCCATAATGCCGAAGGACTATGCACTTAAGCGCGGCTGGGCATGCATCTTCATGGATACGCGTGAGATAGCATCGGATGATACAAAGCATATCGGCGCTTTTTACGATCTTTATCCGTATGGAAAAAAGACGGAGGAGCAGACGGGAGTCCTTATGGCATGGGCCTGGGGCGCTTCAAAGGTGCTTGATGCCGTGATCACCGGACTTGGGAAAGAACTGGGACTTGATCCTTTGGCATCGCTTGTCACCGGCGTTTCCAGATGGGGCAAAGCCACAGCCGTGTGCGGAGCGTTTGACGAGAGGTTCCGCATGCCTGTTCCGGCCTGCTCGGGAGCCGGAGGACTGGCACTTTTTGGCATTGTTTCCGAAGGGAAGACCTATGACTTTAGTTTAATAGGCGGTCCTGCGGATTATACTTATACAAAAAACGAGCCTCTCGACTGCCTGCAGTCCGAAGCCGAGAGAGGGTGGTTCAACGACAGGTTTCTGGAATACAGGTCGCCGCAGGACATCCCGATCGATCAGGAAAACTTTCCGATACTCGCGATGTCTCCGGAAAGGTACTATTTCATCATCGCCGCTTGTATGAACGAGGATTGGGTCAACGCGCCTGCGATGTGGGAATGTTTCTTAAGGGCCGATAAGGTTTACAAGGAGGCGGGGCTTTCGGACAATCTCGTTGTGCATTTCCACAAGGAAGGGCATGCTGTGATCAAAGAAGATATGGAGCTTATCATCGGCTATTTCAATCACATGTATTACGGCTTTGACACAGGCGTGGATATGGAATGCCTTAAAACGACGGTGTTTGCATAGAAGGAACATCAAACCGTAGCTGAAAGTTTTAAGTTTATTGACAGGAAGGAGAACACAGACAATGGAAAACTTTAACTTTTACTCACCTACGTATTTTTCGTTCGGAAAAGACACTGAAGGGCAAGCCGGAACGCTTGTAAAGCGCTTTGGCGGCACAAAGGTGCTGATCCATTACGGTGGCGGAAGTGTTGTAAGATCCGGGCTTCTTGACAGAGTAAAAAGATCTCTCGAAGCTGAAGGGATAGGTTATGCCGAGCTTGGCGGCGTTAAACCCAATCCCAGGAGCGGCCTGGTATATGAGGGCATAGAACTCTGCAAAAGGGAAAAAATTGACTTCATCCTTGCTGTCGGCGGCGGAAGCACTATAGACTCATCCAAGGCAATAGCTGCAGGCGTGCTGTACGACGGCGATTTCTGGGATTTTTACTGCGGAAAGCCGATAGAAAAAGCTCTGCCTGTGGGCACCATCCTTACCATTGCGGCAGCGGGAAGCGAAGGAAGCCCCGACTCCGTGATCACGCGAGAGACCGATATGATGAAACGCGGAGCCAGCGGAGATGCCATAAGACCTAAATTCAGCATATTGAATCCAGCGCTTACAGAGACACTTCCGCCTTATCAGACAGCAGCGGGTATTACCGATATCATGGCACATCTCTATGAGAGATACCTCACCAATTCCACGGATGTCGAGGTCACTGACAGACTGATAGAGGCGCTTCTCCTCACAATGAAGCATGAAGGCCCGCGCGTCATCGCAGACCCTCATAACTACGAGGCAAGAGCCAACATCATGTGGGCGGGTATGATGGCACACAACAATTCCTGCGGTGTGGGGCGTTCACAGGACTGGAACAGCCACAACATTGAGCACGAACTGTCCGCGCTTTATGACTGCGCACACGGAGCAGGGCTTGCAGTGACCATGCCGGCTGTGTTCAGATATGTCATGAAGCACAATGTCATGCGCTTTGCGCAGGCAGCGGTCAGAGTATGGTGCTGCAGCATGGATTTTGAACATCCCGAGGTTACCGCGCTTGAAGGTATCAACGCGTTTGCGGCGTTCCTCACGTCGCTTGGAATGCCGCGAAACTTTGCAGAGCTTGGCGCAAAGGAAGAAGACATCCCGACACTGGTCGAAAATCTCTGCTGCGGAAACGGGCGCGACGGCAGGATCTATGGATTTGTCGCGCTGGATAAAGAAGACTGCACAAAGATATACAGGATGATGTTGTAACGAACACGATATAATTGTTGAATTATCTTCGATCGTGTAATATACTGTAAACAATAAAAACGAAAGGGCATGAAAATGCGCAGGTGATGAGATGTTGAGCAGATGATCTGAGGTTAAGTTGACACGATATGAATTCCGTAAGGGTTTTATTTGTGTACGCTTAAATCGGTCATCGGACTGTCTCTGATTGTGGCTTTTCTGCCTGTGAAAAATGAGATGATCTGCGGGTCTGTTTTTGCGTATGCAAGAGCAGGCTCGTTTTTGTATTCAGTATCCTGCGGTCACCCTCCGGAGAAAAGGAGGCATGTATATGGCACAGATAAATGTAACGGATCTCACATTCTGTTATGAAAACAGTTTTGACAATATTTTTGAAAATGCAACATTTAGCATCGATACCGATTGGAAGCTTGGGTTCATCGGAAGGAACGGCAAGGGAAAGACGACTTTCTTAAATCTCCTTCTCGGGAAATACGAATACAGCGGAAATATCAGCGCAGGCACGGCATTTGACTATTTCCCCTATAAGGTGGAAAGCGCCGATATGGAAAAAACAGCGGATGAGCTGATGGAAGGATGGAAGCGGGGAGTTGAAAGCTGGCGCGTACTTAAGGAACTGCCGGCGCTTTCGATAGAGGCTGAGTTGCTTTACAGACCGTTTGGCACGCTCAGCTTCGGAGAGCGCACAAAGGTGATGCTCGCGGTGCTTTTCTCGGATGAAAACGAATTTCTGCTGATTGACGAGCCCACAAACCATCTTGATATGGCTTCGCGCGAGATCATAAAGAAGTACCTTGCTTCAAAGAAAGGTTTTATCCTTGTCTCACATGATCGCGACCTTCTGGATGCATGCATCGATCACGTGCTCGTGCTGAACAGAGCAACGATCACTGTGCAGAAGGGCAATTTTACAAGCTGGTGGGAAAACAAAGAAAAAGCGGATGCTTTCGCAAAAACAGAAAACGAAAAGCATCTCAGGGAGATCGACAAGCTGAAGACCGCGGCGGACAGGGCTGCGCGCTGGGCCGACAAAAGCGAAGGCACAAAGATCGGTTTCGATCCCGTGAAAGAACATGACAGATCCATATCGACCAGGGCTTTTATATGCGCAAAGACCAAAAAGATGGAGAGCAGGGTGAAGACCTTCGAAAAGCGCGTAAACAGGGAGATAGAGGTAAAAGAGGGTCTGCTTAAGGATGTCGAGGACCCTGTCGAACTCAAAGTAATGCCGCTTTCACACTATAAAGAGCGGCTTGTGAGCTGCCGCGACCTGTCACTCAGGTACAAGGATGCCGAAGATGCTGTTTTTAAGCATCTTACGTTTGAACTCACACAGGGTGAGCGTGTTTTTCTTTCCGGAGAAAACGGATGTGGAAAATCGAGCCTGATAAAGGCGATACTTGAGAGGATAAGCGGTGCGGAAACTTCCGCGTTTTCGCTCGGAGGCAGTCTTTCGGTGGCGCCGAATATCGTGGTTTCCTACATAAACCAGGACACTTCGCACTTGAAAGGAAAGCTCAAGGACTATGCAAAGCTGAGCGGGCTTGACTATACACTCCTTTTGACGCTGCTCCGCCGCCTAGACATGGAACGTGTGCAGTTTGAGAAGAACATGGAAGAGTTTTCCGACGGGCAGAAGAAAAAGGTGCTGATCGCTGCGAGCCTGCTCACTCCCGCGCATCTCTACATCTGGGACGAACCGCTGAACTATATCGATGTATTTTCAAGGATGCAGATAGAAGCACTCATAGAAAAATACAAGCCGACCATGCTCATCGTCGAGCATGATGTGAGATTCAGAAAAAAGCTTGCGACTGAGACCATAGAGTTTAATGGGGTGTAGGCGCGGCAATTCATGTGCGCGTTTTGGCAACTTGCGTTAAGAGATGTTGAATTTTCCCTGATCCTTTGGTAGTTTGATGCCACAAGCCCGTGAGAGGCACGGGTGATTTTAGGCAAAAAAGGAGACAGGAAATGATCTGCTGCAGTAACGTATATAAAAGCTATGGTGAGAAAAAGGTGCTTTCGGGGATCGATCTTGATATCCCCGACGGCACGATATTCGGGCTTTTGGGGCCGTCGGGCGCAGGAAAGACAACGCTCATAAAGATACTTACGGGACAGATAAAGGCTGACGGCGGAAGTGTGAAGATCTTGGGGAAAGACGTGAATGAGCTTTCCGGACAGGACAAAAAGCACATCGGAATAACGATGGACAACTTCGGTGTGTACGACAGGCTGTCGTGCGCCGACAACTTAAAGATATTTGCGGACATTTACGGAGTTCCCCGCAGCTGTATCAAGGAGGCTCTGGAACTTGTGGGGCTCGGTGATTCGATGAAAAAGCCTGCTTCGGAGCTTTCAAAAGGAATGCGCGTGAGACTCTGTCTTGCAAGAGCATTTATGAGTTCTCCTGAAATCCTTTTTCTTGATGAACCAACAAGCGGCCTCGATCCTCAGACGATGAGACAGATCCACGATATCATACGGGACAAGAAAAACAGCGGCTGCACGGTCTTTCTCACCACGCACAACATGGAAGAGGCGTACGCGCTGTGTGACAGTGTCTCGCTCCTGAACGACGGTGTGATAGTGGAAAACGGCGTTCCTGAAGAGATCTGCAGAAAGTATGATCATCAGAAAAAGATAAAAATGCATCTTTCGACCGGGGAAGATATGGAGATCCCGCACGACAGGCGGGCTGCGACGGTGCTGACAGGCCTCTTTGAAAACGGAAGGATCGAGACCATACATTCATCGGAACCGACGCTTGAAACGGTATTTTTGGAGCTTACCGGAAGAAAACTGGAGGATGCGTAAATGAAAAACACAGCGATCATCATTAAAAAGCAGCTGATGGATACTGTAAAGAACAAGACCGTTCTGATACAGTTCGTGCTTTTTCCGATACTCACTTTGATAATGGAAAATGCGATAAAACTTGACGGAATGCCGGAATTGTTCTTTACAAAACTGTTTTCTGTCATGTATATTGGGATGGCACCGTTAAGCGCGGCCGCAGCGATCATTTCCGAGGAGAAAGAAAAGAACACGCTCCGTGTGCTGATGATGGCGGATGTCTCTCCGTTGGAGTTCCTTTTCGGAGTGGGCATATATGTCTGGAGCGCCTGCATGATCGGCGCGTGCGTGATGGCGACAGGATTTGAAGCCAAAGATGTTCCGTTTTACCTGGCAGTGATGGGAGCAGGATATGTAGTTTCCATTACAGCGGGAGCGTGCATCGGGACCGCCGCAAAAAGCCAGATGGCCGCGACATCACTGGTCATGCCTGTGATGGTGGTTTTTTCCTTTGCACCCATGCTTTCGATGTTTAATGACCATATAAAGAGAGTGGCCGGTTTTTTCTATACACAGCAGCTCAGCGTGCTTTTTGAACGAATGAGTTTTGACGGGGCTGATGCCAAGGGCGTTGTGATACTGGCAGCGAATGCCGCGGTGATGTTTATGCTGTTCTTTGTGACTTTTAAGCGAAAAGGGCTGGAATAAATGAAGATAGAGATCGATATTGATGAAAAATACGATGATACTGAGATCGTGATACATGCGAAAAAGCTGACTGCTGACATTGAGAAGATGGTGTCTCTCATGCGTGTGGTCAATATGCAGATCGGCGTGAACAGCAAAGATGAGACGTTTCTTCTTGACATCGGGAAGATACTTTACATTGAGGCTGTTGACAGAAAGACTTTTGTGTATACCGAAAGCGAGACATATGAATCCGATCTTAAGCTCTATGAGATGGAGCAGGAACTTCTGGAGCATGATTTTTTACGGGTCAGCAAGCAGACGATAGTCAACATTAGGATGATAAAAAGTCTCAAAGCCGACATAGACAGGAAGATCAGGGTCACACTCAAAAACGATGAGCAGATAATAGTTTCACGCATGTATTCGGATGAGCTCAGAAGAAAGCTGGGGTTGAGATGATGGAAGAAAAGAAGAACATATTTAATTATATAAGCCAACTTTTTGCAACGTTTGGTATCATTGTTACGATCTTTATCGTTTTGAGCATTTTCATAGGCGAGGGGACCGGGGAATACTCTTCACTTTTCCGTCTGGGACGGGAAGCTTTGACGATCCCGACTTTATTGCAGCTGCTTTTTATTGCGTGTGCGATCACTTGTGCGCAGGTCATTTTTTACACGGATATCCTGATAAAGAACATGGCGCTGATCTTGAGAAATGTGCTGTTTTTCATGGTAGTGATGGGCGTGCTCGTGGTCATGGCCATATTGTTCAACTGGTTCCCGACAGACGATCCTACCGCATGGATCAGTTTTGCGGCCTCGTTTGCGATAAGCATTGCGGTAAGCGTGTTTATCATGTGGCTTAAGGAACGTACGGAAAACAGGAGGATGAGGGACGCGCTGGACAAATACAATAAGCATCATTGAGGAGGTTCAAAATGCACGAGATACTTAAGGGGAA
>JAEENL010000064.1 GCA_016283775.1 Lachnospiraceae bacterium
CGTCATAGTCAAACTGCGAAACACCGCCCACTATGATGAGCTCTGTTTAGGGGAACTTCGGAAGGACGTTTTTAAATGCCTCAAGAAGGCGCAGATGCCCTTTTTCGGGAGAAAACCTGCCCACATTCACGATCTTTTTCCTGTCCGATTGAAGCACATTTTTAAGATGCTGCGCGCTCGGAAAGATGACGGTATCCTTTCCGGGTTCTATGGGAAGCTCCGCTTTTACCATCACGGACTTGTAATCTATAAGGTTTTTGCAGACTCTGATGTTTTTTCTGCAGGGGCCCGCAAATACAGCGGTGGGCTCCACAATGTCATCGGTCACCGCAACGACCTTATCATAATTCATGTAGCAGAACTTTAAGACATCAGGCTCCACAGCACGCTTTATGGTCGTTTCCATCGTCATGTCGTTATGGACAAAAATAGCCTTTCCGCCGGGGTGTTTCGTGAACATCATGCTGGTCTCGCGTTCATAGCCGTTGAACTGTATGATGGTATCGATGCGCATCCTGTCAAAGTTCCTGAGCATCTCGTTCTCAAGGAATCTCCCGTTCCTGCGGTTGTAATAGGATGCCTTTACCAGATGGTTTACAAAGAACTCCCTTCTGTAGCGCTCGGGAAGCGTATACATGCCACGCCCCATCATGCAGTAATAGGTGCAGTTCCTTGCGATCCTTTTAAGTGTGTTCTCCTCTCCTTCGATCTTTTCCGTCTTGCAGAGGATGATATAGTTTCTCTTATCCTTGTCAATGTTGTCGACAAGATTTTCAAGCGACTGTGTGATGCCGTTCCTTGCGAGGTTTCCCGCATACAGTAGCACATTTTCAAGTCCGTTGTCGGGAACGGGCTTCAATATGCAGTCATCCTTTTTTCCAAAGAAAACAAGGTCAAGAAGCTTTTTGGTCGCGCCTTTTCCGTCGTAGGGGCAGTATTTTTTGATAAAATCGCTGTCGTCGTAATCCTTGTCCGAGCGCATCTCGCGTAAAAGGCTTTCCGGATCCGAGACCTTGGGGAAAGGAAGGCTGTCAAGGTCGAGATAGAGTCCTCGCTGTTTGAGATAGTCATCTCGGTCAAATGTGAATAGGATGACCTTTTTCCTTAAATTGGCAAAATCAAAGAAAACGCTTGAATAGTCGGTGATCAGCACATCACATGCGTTTAAGAATTCATAGGTCTCATACTCTTCCGGGAAAAACTTTATGTGCTTGAACATGTCGGGAGCGCATGCCGACTTCGAGACCGGATGTAGGTTTAAATAAAATTCCTCGTCATCGTTCAGCATTTCATCAAGCATGAAAAGATAGTAAAACATGAAAGAATCGCTTTTTACCGTCTTTCCTTCAGACGCCGAGCCGCGGAAAGTGGGCATATAGGCGTATACGCGCTTTCCCTGAAGCCTGTGCTTTTTTCTTATCGCGTCTCTCGAATCCTCGTCAAAAAATGCTTCGTTCCTCGGATATCCCGAAAGGACGCACGTGCCCCTTCCTATGTTTTCGATCATATAGTCCTTTAACATATGATCCATGGTATACTCATTCGGATAGAGCAGGAAATCCGCGGCGACAAAGTTTTTCTGCGCGTTTCCGATGCCCGCGAAGCCCTCCTCCATCTTTCTTCCGAGACATTTTAAAGGCGTGCCGTGCCACGTGTTGAGATAGATCTGACCTTCGCGTTTTATGAGCCAGGGCATAAAGGTATTGTCGTTTATGAGATATTTCGCGGAGGCGAGGAGCCTGAAATATTCATCGGAGGAAAGGACGACCGGTTTCACTCCCTTTATGGAATGAGCCTTAAGGCACGCTTCCATGGTCTCTTTTTTTCCGGCGGTGCAGGAAAGATATATCTTAAAATCCCTGTACTCCGGAGATGATGCCATGTAGCGGATGATATAAAAAATATTGCCGTTCAGTTCGCTTCCGTGCTGCGATTCGATCAAAACGGCCTTTTCATCGATCGGAAGGCGCTCAAGATATTTCGGATAATCATATCTCACTTTGAGATAGATGTTTCCGGCATTGTTCTTTTTTACCGCGCGTATGTTCTTATATGTGTTTTTAAGCCTTTCTTTCAGCGGAAATCTCCCGGTTTTGTCAAGCTCAGATGTTGTCAAGATAAAGCCTCCTTAAAGAGTTCATGTTAAAAAAATTATAGCAATTCCTTATAATGATTTCAAGGAATTGCCATAATCTTTGATCATAAAAAAGTTAAGTTTATGCCTGTTCTCCCGCGGGGAAAACTTTGCCGATGAACTCGGCCGCTTCATCTATGCCTGCGATCTTCACATCCTCGATAAGACCTTCGTCGACGGCCTCCGCAACCCTGTGATCGAGCGGGAGCTTTGCAAGGCATTTAAGATCGAATTTCTTGCAGATCTCGTCAACATGACTCTTTCCGAATACGGGGATCTCCTTTCCGCAGTCGGGACATTTTACATAGCTGTAGTTCTCGATGACTCCGAGTATCGGTACATTCATGGTCTTTGCCATGTTCACAGCCTTTGCGACGATCATCGAAACAAGCTCCTGAGGGCTTGTGACAACAATGATACCCGAGATCGGAAGGCTCTGGAATACCGTGAGCGGAACGTCTCCGGTTCCGGGCGGCATATCCACGAACATGTAGTCCACTTCGCCCCACATGACATCGGTCCAGAACTGTTTTACCGTACCCGCAAGGATGGGACCGCGCCACAATACGGGCATCTCCTCGTCATCAAGAAGAAGGTTGAGACTCATGAGTCTTACACCGTTTCTTGAAACAGCGGGGAATATCCCGTCGTCGTTTCCGCCTGCGCGTTCCCTGATGCCAAAGCTCTTGGGGATGGAAGGTCCTGTGATGTCGGCGTCGAGCACCGCTGTGTTATAACCTTTGCGATTCATAGCCACAGCAAGGCTTCCTGTTATCAGCGACTTACCTACGCCGCCTTTTCCAGAAACGACAGCGATCACATTTTTGATGCTTGAAAATGCATTGCAGGGTTCATGCATGTCGCCGGGCTCTTTTCTCGATGAACAGTTTGCGCCGCATGTCGAGCAGTTGCTGGTGCATTCTGCGCTCTGATCATTTATTTCTTCTGCCATAATGATTCCTCCGGATAAACAATATAACGTGGATTATATACTACTCATTTGTTTTTTTCAAGGCTGTTGTTTTCTTACAAGTCCGTAGCACACTCCGTTTTCCGGATCCACGCCTTTGTAATAAAACAGTTCGTCGAGCGTAACACAGATGAAGCCCTGTTCGTCAAGGTATTCCAGTATCTTTTCGGTTGCCTCGGGAGCCTCGGGATATGTGGAATGCATGAGGATTATATAGCCGTCGTGAGAATGTGTCGTGACATTCTCGTAGGTCTCCTTTGCCTTTCTTTTAAGCATGTCCTCATAGGATTCGCCCGACTTCTGCGATCTGTTGAGCCAGTCCTCCGCTCCCCATGACCAGCCTATATAAGGCATCGGAAGGTTTTTGAAATATTCTATCCTGCACCCTCCGGGCATTCTCACAAAGCGCGGCGCTTCCCCTGTTATCGCGGAAAGAATAAGGTTTGCCTTGTTCAATTCCGTCCATATCTCTTTTCTGTCGTGATCTTCGCCCTTGTAATAGATATGGCTGTATTCGTGGGAAGCGACCTCGTGGCCTGCGGCTTTTATATCAAGGACCGACTGGATATTCTCAAGTTTGTCGCACTTGTTCGTGATGAAGAAAAACGTCGCAAGAGCATCATGTTTCTTTAAGACTTCGAGAAGTCTCTTTTCGATATCAGGACTCGGACCGTCGTCGTAGGTCAGAGCGATCATCTTTGCATTGGGGTCAAGATCTCTTATCACCGGCCTGTTTATGGGGTTTCCCTCGGCGTCATAGTACATGAACGCGAGCGCTTCGGAAAGATAGCATTCATAGTCGAACGCAGGATGCGATGCTCCGGTGAGTCTGTTTTCCGCAAAATGGAAAACGACCTTGTCGTCTTTTATCTCGTAATCGTAATAATCTTCTGCATTGTACGGCGTTTCGTAGGAAGCGAATTTGGAATATGTGAGCGAATTGCCGAGCGCGTCTGTCGTATATGTCTGAAGACGCTCCTTAACGATCGCGAAATACGATTCCATGAACATCTCGGCCGCGTCAATATGCGGCACCGGAGTGGGTGTCGGCGTATATGTGGGCGAAGGTGTCGGTGTCGGAGAAGAAGTCGGCACCGGAGTCACGGCCGCTTTTGTGGGCGAAGCAACGTTTTCCCCGCTGTCGGGCGTGATCTTCACATTATCCGGCACAGCGGGCAAAGTCGTATTTAAAGCAGGGACGTCGGGCACATCGGGAGGGCTGTCGATGAACAGTCCGTCGGAGCACGCGCCCAGCATCACGACAGCCGCGAGAACGGCTGCTGAAAACAATATCTTTTTCATCTTCATTCACCTTTTCCGGCAAGATAGATGTCGGGCATCTTGGGAAGCGGATATCCGGTCCCAAGGAAAAAGCTTGTGAGCGCGCCCTGGTTGTATGCAACGTTCTGTGAAGCGACCTGGCATCTGTACTGAATGTCATGCATCAGAGTAAAGAGCCTTACATCTGTGATGTCTGTTGAAACATAGATGCGGAGCGCAGTCCCTTCCGCGGTCGGGAGCATTATCTCTTCTCTCCAGTCGCCAAGGAAATCCGCGGTGATGCTGGTATTTGACTTGGTCCCGTTGATCTTTGTGCAGCCCTCGGCATTAAAGATCACCTTGCCGTCGATGGAATAGACCTTGGTGCCGTCTCCCACTTCATGCTCAAGATCCGCATCCCAGTAGACCGCATAGTTTACGCTTGCGCCCTTGGGCCATGTGCCGAGGACATTTCCTTCCCAGTCATAGATATCCGTGCTGTCGGAGGTCGCAAATTCATAGCTGTCATTTCCCGCCACAAAGTTTCCCGCGGCGCCTCGTCCGGTATCTTTCTTTCCGTTCACTCTGTAGAGTATAGTGGCATCATACGGGAACCAGAGGACGCCTCCGTATGTGGCTTCAAGGCAGCCCCAGGCTTCGATGCCCTGATGTGAAAGCACCAGATCTCCCACATGCATCGCGTCGCCGTGTCCGAGGAAGGTGCAGGAAAGCGGTGTGCCGTCCTGATCGATCGTTAACTGGCCGAAGCACAGCTCATCGTATCCGTCCCCGTCAACATCCGCAACCGCAAGGTTGTGGTTTCCCTGGCCGCCGAATTTCTTGTAATCATCGCTGTCATTAGTATCAAATTTCCAGCGCATCACGAGCTTTTTGTCAACGACGTCGTATGCCGCGATCGCGGTACGGGCGTAATAACCTCTTGACATTATGCAGGTGGGCGTCTTTCCGTCAAGATATGCGACCGCCCCGAGATATCTTTCCGAGCGGTTTGCATAATCATCGCCCCATGACTGCATGCTGCCTCTTGCCGGTTCAAAATCAATGGTATCGAGGGCTTCTCCTGTCTCTCCGTCAAACAATGTGAGGTATTCGTTTCCCCTCATGATCTTTCCCGTAGTGGTATTCAAATAGATCTTTGAAGGATCTCCTATATCGTTCCCCTTGCCGTCAACACTGCCGTCTGAGGTCTTGCATATCATCTCCGCTTTGCCGTCTCCGTCAAAGTCATAGACCATGAACTGTGTGTAATGCGCTCCGGCTCTTATGTTGATCCCGAGGTTTATGCGCCACATGAAAGTGCCGTCGAGCTTGTAAGCGTCAAGATAGCAGCGTCCGGTGATGCCTCCCTGTGAATTGTCCTTTGAATTATCAGGATCCCATTTTAAAATGATCTCATATTCGCCGTCTCCGTCAAGGTCCGCTACGGAAGCGTCGTTCGGATAATATGAGCAGGTCTGTCCCTGCATCAGGGAATCGTCCGCAGGTCTGTTCAGAGGGATCTCGATATATGCTTTCTCAGTAGCCTGTGCGGTACCCTCAAAACTTGAGGAAAAAGGATAAAGACTGCTTGTTATGCCGTATGCATCCCCGGGTTTCCCGTCCTTGTCAAGGAAATTTGTGGCTCCGCTTAAGTTTTCCGCGATCAATGTGCCGTTCCTGTAAAGAGAAAACGTGATGTCTTGGGGATCGGTCCCTAAGAATCTCCAGCTTAAAAAGATACCTTTTCCCGTATTTACGGCAACAAGTCCTCTTCCGAGGTCTTCTGCCTGTCTTGTGAAGCGTGTCTCAGGGAAAGCCGTAGGTGTGGGTGTCGGAGTCACAGTAGGCTCGGGTGTCTCGGTAGGCGTCGTCTCAGGTACCGGCGTCGTTTCCTGAACAGTGCCTTCAGTAGGGGTTACATCTACGGCCGCAGGCGTCGTTACCGCATTCCCGGGCTTTTTTTCACATGCGCCCAAAACGCCCGCTGATGCGAGCACAAGGAGCGCGATCAATGTTGTTATCGTTGTTTTTTTTGACTTTCTTGTAAAATGCATGTTCTTTTCCTGTCCAAAATAATGATCTTAAGTCTGTATCTGCCGTTAGAATCACCAGTCCGAGCCCCAATCGGTGCTTCCCGAATCCCAGCTCGATCCGGAATCCCAGTCATAATCCGAGTCACTGCTCCAGTCACTGTCCGAAGACCATGTGCTCACATACCAGTCGCTGTCCTTAAAATCGCTGGCACTGTAATCGGAATCCCAGTCTTTTCCGACGAAATAGTCATCGTAGTTTTCCGACAGCTCTGTGGGAACGGAAGTACCGGCATAATCCCACATATCATAGACCTGGTCAAAAACGTACCATTCGTTCTGCTGCAGGTAGTATGTGGTATCGTCAAAGGAATAATATCCGTTGTGCCTGTTCTTAATAACATTCGATCCTATCGTCCCGATAAAAAAGGCGGCAATGGCCACAAAGACCGTGATCAGAAAGCCATTTTTCTTAGGCGCGTGTCCCGAAGGAGTGTTTCCCGAAGACTGTCCGCTCCGATTGTTCAAGCCTTTCTGGTGGACTATCTCGTCTTTCAGCTTCTGATAGAGCTCATGTACCGCATACGCCTCGTCCTTGCCCTTGTATCTCACGGCTCTGGTGCCGTCGTCCTTGTTTTTGTATAC
This sequence comes from Lachnospiraceae bacterium, assembly GCA_016283775.1. Taxonomy (GTDB): domain Bacteria; phylum Bacillota; class Clostridia; order Lachnospirales; family Lachnospiraceae; genus RGIG3528. Next base: position 7,040 of record JAEENL010000064.1, read on the forward strand.
CACGAAGTCACCGTTCTCATCCTGATAGATGCCGAGCGC
>JAEENL010000065.1 GCA_016283775.1 Lachnospiraceae bacterium
ATCATCCCGACAAAGGCGGTTACCACCATGTCGGCTTCCGGAACCGTGGCACAGTCAATGAGTCCCTGTATTCCGGACACCACTTCGGTCTTGAGGCCGAGCGCTTTTATGGTCTCTTTAAGTTTAAGAGCCGCGTCGTAGGAGTACATGCAAACGAGGCGCGGCTTAAATTCTTTTATCTGTTCTGTTATCGGTCCGACGCTCTTGTCGGCTGAAAGCGCGACAACTTCAATGTCCTTGTATTTCCTGATGACATCAAGTGTCTGCGTGCCGATCGAACCCGTCGAACCGAGTATGGATATCTTTCTCATATCATTCACTTCATTTTGTGATTAGCGCACCCGAAAATGCGCTTGCAAGATAGTAAACAAGGGGCGACACAAAGATTATGGAATCAAATCTGTCCATGATCCCGCCGTGTCCGGGAATGAGTTTCCCGTAGTCTTTGATGTCAAAAAATCTTTTGATCGCAGATGCTGCAAGGTCTCCCGTCTGTGCGCATACCGATGCTATTGCGCAGATAAGCGCGATCTGCCACAGGTGCAGGAAATTTACGCCAAACCTGTAATGGAGAAGCAGGTTATAGCCGATCCCGAATGCAACGCTGAAAAGGATGCCTCCGATACAGCCCTCGACCGATTTTTTTGGTGAGAGCTTCGGAAAAGCCTTGTGACGGCCGAGCAGCATTCCTGTAAGATATGCTCCCGTATCGGACACAGACGACCCTATAAAGATGAGCCATACGATGAATTTTCCCGATTCCACCTGCATCCTTGTCTGATAGAGGAAGGAAAGCCCGAGTCCCACATAGATCAGAGCGCCGAAAGTGACAAACACTTTTGTCGCTTCAAACTTAGGATAATGCACCACCATCACCACAAAAAGGGCAAGGAGGTAAAGCATGATGAGCGGTATCAGGAACTGCTTCTGGTTAAAATAGATAAGGCAGTACAGACAGGTCTCTGAGATGTAAGTGAGGACCGCAAGGACGGTCTTGTGCGTCCCTACAAGCCTCATCACCTCCATGGTACCTATAAGAGCAAGTATGTAGTTTACGACAATAAGGGGGATCCCCCCGGGTATGATCGCGGCAAAGGCGATTCCTATGAGCACGGCAGCGCTTAAGGTCCTTATCAGGAAACTGTGCAGCTTACCGTTTTTTTCTTGATCAACTTTTCCCATTTTATTCCTTAACGCCACCGTATCTGCGGTCACGAGTATTGTAATACCTGATGGCTTCTATGAGGTCGTCCTTTGAAAAGTCCGGCCACAGGACCTCAGGAAAATAGAATTCGGTATAAGCCGTCTGCCAGAGCAGGAAATTTGAAATGCGCTGCTCGCGGCTGGTCCTTATGAGAAGATCCGGGGAAGGTATGCCTGCTGTGTCAAGATAACCTTCTATCAGGTCTTCCGTGATGTCTGAAGGATCGATCTTTCCGTCCTTCACGGCGCTTGCGATCTTTTTTACGGCGCGTGTTATTTCGTCGCGTCCCCCGTAATTTATGGCGATCTGGAGATTTAGTCCTGTAAACTGAGCGGAATACTCTTCCACTTCTCCTATTCTTTTTACGATATCCTCTGCAAGCCGCGATCTGTCGCCGATCACGCGGACCCGCATGTTGTTTTTCTTTGCGTTGTTAAAGCAGTCGGAAAGGTAGTTACGCAAAAGGTCCATCAGCATGGAAACTTCCGATTCGGGTCTTGACCAGTTTTCAGTGGAAAACGCATAGAGTGTGACATATTTTACGCCGAGTCTGTATGCGTCTTCGCAGATCTTTTCCACTGTCTTTGCTCCCGCCTTGTGTCCTGCCGTGCGGGGAAGTCCGCGTTTTTTTGCCCATCTGCCGTTTCCGTCAAGGATGATCGCTATATGCTGAGGCACATTGAGCCCCTCAAGTTCGTTCAAAGCCATAGATCTCCCAAGCCGTATGCGGTTGCACCCACCGCCACAAAGAGGACGATGGGTGCAAAGTCCGTTTTATACGGTCATTATCTCTTTTTCTTTTACTTCGGCAAGTTTGTCGATCTCAGCGATCTTCTTGTCGGTGAGCTTCTGGATCTCGTCTTCGATGGTCTTCTGCTCGTCCTCGGATATCTCGCTGTTCTTTCCGAGCTTTTTGATGGCGTCGTTTGCGTCGCGGCGGATGTTCCTTATTGCAACTCTGGCATTCTCCGCATTTTTCTTGATGTCCTTGCAGAGATCCTTACGTCTTTCCTCTGTAAGCTCAGGGAAAACGAGTCTGATGACTCTACCGTCGTTTGAAGGAGTGATGCCTATATCCGATGCAAGGATGGCTTTTTCAATCTCCTTTATCATTTTTGATTCCCAAGGCTGGATCTGGATGATCCTGGCTTCGGGAACGGAAACGTTTGCAACGCCCTGTATGCCTGTGGGTGTGCCGTAATAGTCAACCTTGAGCTTGTCAAGGAGATGCGGGTTGGCACGTCCTGCTCTTATGGAAGCATAATCTTCTTCGAGAACCGCGATGGTCTTGTCCATCTTTTCACTGTAAGCAACAATTTTGTCGTTCATGGTAAACCCTCCCACATATTGATCAGACCGTAATGGTCGTGCCCTTGGCAAGGCCTAAGGCTGCGTTTGTTATGCCGTCCTCCTCAAGGAGCGAAAAGATGAACAGGGGCATCTTGTTTTCCGCACAGAGCACTGCGCAGGTAAGATCGATAACGCCAAGCTTTTTGTCGATTATCTCGTTTACCGGAAGTTCATCATATTTCTTTGCGTTGGGATTCTTCTTGGGATCGGAATCGTATACGCCGTCGATGGCTTTTGCCATGAGGATGATATCGCATTCAAGCTCTATGGCTCTGAGCGCCGTTGCGGAATCTGTGGAAAAATAGGGATGTCCTGTGCCGCCGGCAAGGAATACCACTTTTCCTGCGTTTAGATCCTTAACTGCATCGTCTCTTGAGAAAAGCTTTGTAAAATCACCGCATTCAAACTGGGTATAAACGCT